>DUPD01000069.1 GCA_012838505.1 Bacilli bacterium
AAAGTGTTCTTTTAATATTTGCTTAACAATTCCAGAACCTTTTCTCATCTTCTTCTCCTTAAATATGATAATTAGATTTTAACACAAAGTTATCCACAACTAACGAATTTTATAATTTCCTAAACAAGTACAAAATCGACTCTAATCACTTAAAGTGGTTAGAGTCGATCGAGAGTAATGCCCCTCAAATTAGAAAACCTATAGGTAAATTTTATTTTTTTCGAAATAGTTAATTAAACCTGATTTGAAAGTTTAGATTAAAGAAATACTCATTTCCAACTTTGTAGACCTCTCCAAACCCATGCTTGGAACTACTTGGAGTATCAAGCTTAGTATTGTTCAATAAATATCCTTGAAACTCATTTTGATTATATATATGATAACAAACTAGCTCTCCATCCTCTTTTACTATAATATAACCTCCAGTTGCATCAAATTCTCCATCCCATCTTTTTCTTGGGGTTAAACCTAAAGCAACATCCCTTAAAAACGCCTTTAATTTATATTCATAAAAATTATGCCCCAATAAATTGTTGTAGTTAAGAGGGTTTTCCTTTTCTATTAACTTTGATAATTCGCTTAAGTGAGAACCCCTACCTGAAAAGTAATATAGTACTAACTCAGATAGAATCTTGGGCATTTCTGAATCAATAACTTTAAGATTTAAATCAAACATTTCATTTGAAACTTTGACAAAGTCTAAAGTAAGATCTTTTTGCTCCATCAATGCTAATCTATTACGTATTTTGTGAGTTCTTGTATTTATAGAATTTATTTGTTGGAGATCAGTATCATTAATATCCCCATTTATTTTATATACAAGATTTGTAGATTTTCCAGCATTAAAAAGTGTTGATGGCCTTCCTAATTTAGATTTGATACTAAAACCTAACATAGGTTTCATACCCGTATTGGAATCATGTACAACAATTCTAATGTCACTTTTTCGACTGGATTTAGATTTTAATGTATCAAATTTAATTAATTCAAGAAATTGATCAATTTCTTGAATTGTAAAAGAGCTGCCACTTGCACTCTTAATTTTATCAAGTAGTAACAATGCATACTTCTGAAATTCAATAATTGGTATTTTTGTTGTATGATTATTTCTTTCATCATCAATAATTATAAACTCATCATCACAAACATATTCTAATTCTTTCCCTTTTTCTATTCTTAATACTTTAATTATTGGATAGTATATATTGTGTAACCTTTCCATTTTTTCATCTGCAGCATATAGTTCTCCTTCACCTAAAAGTTTCAAAAATGTGTAGAGTTCGCTCCATTCACCTTTATTTCCTTTTAACATGGCACACACCTCCCTGTGAACTCATAAACCAACAATTTTGGAAAGGTTACTTTTCTGATCCGTTGACTCCAAAATTTCAAGTGTCTTGCCCATTAGCATTGCAAGTTCTTCTAGTACAGGAATAGTTACTGAATTACCAAATTGCTTATATTGTTGTGCATTACTGATCTCAGAAGGAAATGAAAATTTATCGATACCATCTTGCACAAATGCATAACCAATAAACCCTTGAAGTTTCCCCCACTCCCTAGGTGTCATTAATCTAATTCCTTCATGATTCAATGGCGTTTGTTTATTCTTAACAATTTTACCCCCGATACCGTCTTGTGGATCATAAACCAAGTTACGCTCTTTTCCAGATCCACCAGTAGCTAGTAGTGCATTTGATATAGGGTTATCTATCTTAGGGGAATTTACAACCATATACCCAAAGCCATTTCCTTTTCCTTTGTGTCGTGTTTTATGATTTTTTAAAGTATTTAAATACCCTTCTGAAAGATAGTATTTCTCATTTGATTGATAATCCAGTAGGTCATGCAAGTTTTTATAAATAACAGATCCACTAGATTTTTTCGGCAACTTAATCCGACTAAATAGTTCCTCTTGTTGTTCATAGCGTTTGTTATCAAATCCCATAAGATAAACTCGTGGTCGATTTTGAGGAACACCAAAGTTTTTAGAATTTAAGATGAAAGAGCTAGCTTCAAAAGTAATCTCATCATTTTCTGGATTTATATTTGCACCAATTACAGTATAATTTAATTCCTTTATAAGAGTTTCTAGTATAATTTCAAAAGTTCTACCTTTATCATGCCTAATAAGTCCTTCAACATTTTCAAGTAGAAAAGCTTTAGGTCTTGTTCTTTCGATAAGATCTGCTATATCGTAAAATAGAGTACCTCTGGTCTTGTCTTTAAAACCTTCTTTTTTCCCAGCTATACTGAATGATTGGCATGGGAATCCAGCCAATAATACATCATAAGGGGTTTTTTCCACTTTCTCTTTAAATTCATTTGAAGTAACATCATTAGTTGGATCTTCTCCAAATAAGTGATTATAAGTGATACAAGCATATTTATCGATTTCTGCAGATAAAGTATTTTCAAACATATTAGTCAGTTCAAAACCTTTTCTTATCCCACCAATACCCGCGAATAAATCAATTGTTTTCCACTTCATTATCATACTCTCCTTTATATTACAAGGTTTTTAAAAACAGATCTTTAATTACAGTATATAGGAACATACGTTTTCTATCAAGTATAGACAAAATATCTCTTATTATAGCATTAAACAGTGATTATAAGCTTACCAAATATTATTCAAAGCAAGTTTTTCGCAAAAAGAATTAACAACTCATTCAACGAATTATTTGCTAAGATATACTTAAAGATATCAACTAAAATAAGCGAAAGTTATAGCAGGTGATCACGATGTACAAAGATACACACATATTAATTATTGAAGATGACCAAGAAATTAGTAAATTATTGAGCCTAATTCTTAATAAATTAGGTCTACATTCAACAATTGCTTATTCCGGTACTGAAGGTTTATTACAGCTACAAAATAATCACTTTGACTTAATCCTTCTTGATCTGATGTTGCCAGGAAAAAGTGGTGAAGAGATCATTACACTAATTAGAGAAAAGAGTAATGTGCCAATCATTGTCATCTCTGCAAAAGTAGATATTAACGACAAAGTACATGTTTTAAAAATTGGAGCAGATGATTACATTACAAAACCGTTTAATCAAGAAGAAGTTATCGCCCGCATTGAGGTACAATTACGAAAATCAAGCATAGCACCTAAACAAAGCACAAATACTCACTGGCGCGGGTTGAAAATAAACCGGGAGAAGCGAGTTATCACTTTAAATACTGAAACGCTACACCTCACTAACGCAGAGTATGATATTTTAGATTTACTAATTAATCACCCTGAACGTGCTTTTTCCAAACAAGAAATCTATGAAAAGATATGGAAAGGGACATACTTGGGTGACGATAATACAATTAGTGTCCACGTCTCAAATCTCCGCAAAAAACTTGCAGTCATAACTGAAGATGAATATATTAAGACTATTTGGGGTGTTGGCTTTATGCTAATTTAATTTCTTTATGATTTCTTTATGATTTGCTTAAAGGATATTAAAGGTCAGTTAGATAAACTCAATATAACAAGAGATTGAGCAAAGGAGCTATCAAAATGGAAAAGGTAATTCAAACTTATCAGTTGACCAAATCCTTTAAGGAAGAGGAAGTCATTAAACCGACTGATTTTTCTTTAAGAAAAGGCGAAATCTGTGCTTTAATTGGGAAAAACGGTGCGGGAAAATCTACATTTTTTAAATTACTTGCAGGACAAACCACACCTACAAAAGGAGATATTCTACTATTTGGTCAATCAGGGAAGAAAATTGATCAAGCAAGAAAAAGAATTGGCTTTATGATTGAAACACCTCAGTTTTTTCCAGACTTTACCGCCATACAAAATTTAGAATATTTTCGTATTCAGCGCGGCGTTGTGGAAAAGAAACGCATCTCCGAAGTTTTAGAGATTGTCGGTTTAAATAATGAAAAGAAAAAGCAATTTAGTGACTACTCACTCGGGATGAAACAGCGATTAGGGATTGCACTAGGCCTATTAAGCAATCCAGATTGCCTCGTATTGGATGAACCTACTAATGGACTGGATGCAGAAGGTATTATGGAAATTCGTAAGTTATTATTAAAGTTAAATCAAGAGAAGCAGATTACTATTTTCATATCCAGTCATATTTTAACTGAATTACAATTACTCGCGCAGAGATTTGTCTTTATTAAGAATGGCGCCATTGTTGAGGATTTAAGTAAAGATGCTTTGGATAAAAAAAGCCAAAAACAAATCTATCTTAAAGTGGATCAACAGGCAAAAACCGCTCAACTATTAGAATTAACTTATCCAGATATTCAATATAAAGTGCTTCCAAACCAAACAATAACAATTCAAAACCATATTGATAAAAGTGGAGAAATTAATCGCCTCTTGAATAAAAACGATGTACTAGTGAATGAATTTCATTTGGAATCATTAAGATTAGAAGAATATTTTCTAGACTTTGTGGAGGGAAATAAAAATGATTAATTATTTAAAAAGTGAACTTTATCGTTTATTGCATAAGAAGAACCTGCACTTAACTAGTATCATTTGTTTCTTGTTAATCTTAGCCGCTGGTTTAGTTTTATCTTATTTACCAAAAGTTGATCCTAGTTTCCCTTACGCGACAAGCCCATTTTTTTATTCAAATGTAATTAGTAGTGGCGTCTTGATTCTTATTGTTGGTTTACTCTTTAATATAGCCCTAACTGGAAAAGATATAACGGTGATCAAACAATCAGTCGCATTTGGAATTTCAAGAAAAGTTATTTTTTGGTCAAAACTCATCTTAACTTTAGGTTATTTTATCATCGTATGTTTGATCGGAATCGGATTAATGGTTGTCCTTGGAGAAAATTTGTTTACTAGCGATACCCAAGTTGTTATCAGCTTTTTACTAGCTTGTTTAAATATGATCCCGATTATCCTTAGTGGCTTCTTAATCATCCATACATTAAAGATGATTAAGGTCGGTGAAGCCTATATTGTTATTACATTGTTTTTTATTTATACATTTTCAGGAGATATCTTACGCCCTCTGTTTCGTTCGGTTTCAGGGCTAAATAACCTTTATCAATATGCACCAAGTACATTATTAACTGAAAACTTATTAAACTTTATGAATGAATCCGTAAAATTTGAGTTCAGTTATTGGCTGATCGGAGTTGTAATCTCTCTAATTACTTTACTTATCGGATCTCAAAAGTTTGCTAAAATAAGCATTGATTAAGAACGAAGGTGATGATTGAAATGAATAGCTGGTTGATAATTATTTTAGTTTTTCTCCTAATTACAAGTATCGGAATACTATTACTGTTCTACTGGGATATAAAAAATATGACAAACCAATTAGAACAAATTATTGGTCATTTCGGTACAAATGAATTAGTACGGACAAATACACATAGTAAAATAATGATTCGATTTATTACAAAAATCAATCAGCTGATTCAGCTATTTAAACAAGACCAGCAACAAAGGCAAAAAAGGGAACAAACATTAAAACAAGAAATTACGAATATTTCTCACGATTTAAGAACACCTCTTACATCGATTAAAGGTTTTGCCGAGTTATTATCAGATTCAACTTTATCCGACTTAGAGAAGCAAGAATATTTAACGATTATCGAAAAGAAAATTGACAGTCTAACGATGATGGTTGATCTATTTTATGAGCTGTCACAATTAGATTCATTAGATGATCAATTACATTTAGAAGAGCAATGCTTGAATCAGATAGTTATTGAAGCGATGCTGATGTTCTATGATGAATTTAATAAAAAACAACTGACTATCCAATTCAATGAAGCGCCAGTATCATCAATTGAAGCTGATCAAAAGGCAACTAAACGGATTGTTTATAATATCATTCAAAATGCGTTACGTTATGCAAAAAGCCACTTAACAATTGACTTGATTGAAGAAGATCAGTACATCCAACTTAGCGCACGCAATGATAGTGAACAGATTGATCAAATTGATCCTGACCGAATTTTTGATCGAACATATCGTTTTGATAGGAGCCGGACAGATGGGCAAGTCGGACTCGGTCTCCATATCGTGCAACAATTAGTCAACAAACAGGGCGGAAAGATTGAGGCGAAAATAGATGAAGGCACCTTTCAAATTGACATCCGCTTCAAAAAGTGGAGTTAATTGTTCCATAGTACTGAATTATATCGGACTAAAAAGTGGGGCGTTTTATGTAAACACCCCACTTTTTATCTGTAATTTTTATAAAGTTAACGAGTAATAAGTTATAAGTTCCCACGTTGTCGTATCGTCGATTGTTCCCCCATTACACCTCGGATCACAACAAAATAAATTCCGACAGATAAAATTGATGTTAGAATATCAGTGGCGGGTTGTGTATAAATAATCCCATTTAACCCCGCAAACTTGTTCAGTAAATAAATTAGCGGAATAAAAACTAAACCATGCCTTGAAATTGATAGAATGAGTGACGGCACAACCTTACCGAAACCTTGCAACACATTAATAAAAATAAACATGACCCCGACAATCGAACCTGAAATAATTAAGGCACGTAGCATTTGTGTTCCGTATGTGATCACTTGTTCGTTGTTAATAAATGATTGCACAATTGTATCAGCAAGCACCCAGTATATCAGCGTTAATATACTGCCAATCACAATTGCCGTTGCTGTCGAAAACTTAATAATTCCTTTTAATCGTTTAAAATTTTTCGCGCCATAATTGTAGCCGACAAGTGGTTGAACACCTTGTCCTAATCCAATCTGGACAAAAATTAGAATCATGTTCGCTCGGATTGCCACACCCATCGCAGCTAGTTGGACATCACCATAGCTCGATAAGAAATTGTTCATAAAAATATTCGCTACCGAGAGCATTAAGTTGTTTAGTGAAGCGGGAATCCCGATTGATAAGACACCAAACATAATCCCATCTGTCATTTTAAAATCTTTTAATCGAATCGACAAAATTGACCGTCCTGAGACCAAATAGCTAATAAAATAAAGAGCACTAAATAAATTCCCGATCACCGTAGCAATCGCCGCACCGGTGGCACCCATATCTAATGTCAAAATAAAGATCGGATCTAAAATAATATTGGTAATCGAACCGATCATCATCCCTCTCATCGCCAAGCTCGATTTTCCTTCAGCACGAATAATATTACTAAACGTTTGTGACATAATAACAAATGGTGCACCAACGACAAGATAATTTAAATAAGAGCGCGTAAAATCAATTGTATCTGAACTGACCCCAATAATATTAAGAACAGCAGGCATAAAAATCCAAAACGATACCATTAATAAAAGTCCTAAGGCAATCGATGCATAAAAAACAAATGCTGACACTTTTTTTGCATACGCTTCTCGCCCTTGGCCTAATGAGCGCGAGATCACTGACGTCCCACCAACACCTAGCAAAACACCAGCGCCGATAAATAAAGTAAAGACAGGCATTGACAGAGTAACCGCAGCTACTTGTAATTCATCACCTGTTTGACCAATAAAAAATGTATCGGCCACATTATAAACAAATACCAGCAACATACTCATAATTGCTGGTATTGAGTTTTTTGCAACAGCCTTTGGAATCGGCATTGTTTCAAATAATGCTCTATCGTATTGCATAATCAAATTCCTCTCTCTTTTCACCGTTCAACATAATAATTGCTTCGTCTTCAAAGATTATAGGGAAAAAAACGTCATAAATCAACAATATGAGCCAGAGAGATAATCTTATGAGTGAGCTCATAGTTTTTTAGCTATTATTCCGGTGTTCAAACCGCTGAACTCCTTGATTTCTCCACGTTTTTCATTTAAACTATAGTGTAATTAGAGATTGTATTTTTTATTAATTTTCTCATAAAATAAAGCTGTTGGTGCTACTAACACCAACAGCTGATAGAAATGTTCCCTTCAAAGGGGGTCAGCACTCGTAGAAATAACCTGCCGAGCCTGTCAACTCAGAGGTGGGTTATTTTTTATGCTTAAAAGACAGCACTACAATGACTAAGCCTGTGAACGTAAATGCGACCATCAAAATAACCACCATGTAGCAATTGATCAGCACGTATGGCGGTTATTTTTCAAAAACTTATTTATTCAAACGAAATCTCGATCTGTTTTTCACCTGTCACTTGGAATGGTCCTGGAACTGCACGATCACCACGTGAATTCCCCTCAAAATCAGTATCAAATCGATATGGTGAGCCATCTGGTTTTTCAAACAGTTGCTCTGTATGGAAACCAAAACCGAGTTTGGCTGTATCAATAATATCGGCAGCACTTTCTTCCAATAGCTCTGGTTTTGTAATATCGATCACAACCTTTTTATTGTCACGATCAATTGTAAATTCGAGTGCTGAGTCATCAAATAACTTCGCACCATTTTCCTTCTTATAAGCAAGTGCTCTGTTGAAGTAAACGTTATTTTCAACGTAAATTGCTAGTGGCGCGTCTTTTGACAAACTCGCATATGCTGGTTTTGCTTCTTCATCTGCTTCATTCTCTGTTGGCTTCGCTGGCTCTTCACCTGTTTCAAAGAATTTACGCATTCTCTCCCAAGGCTTTTCATCATCAGCACCAGGGTAGTCATTAAAGACAGCTGTTCCTACCGGATAAGATAAGAACGGAGCGAGTGCATTTTCCACTTCATCTTCTTTTAAAACATCGTTACCGAAAAACGAAACATAGATCGGCTCATCTGTACGTGGATCATCTTTCGGACGGAGGAAGATATTATTGTAAAAACGATCATCCCCACCGGTAAATCTTGTCATCCCAGCAACCGCCGTGCTATGAGGTACGTGATATGGCGTATAACGATTTAGCTCGTTACCAATCGATATCGCCCCAGCCACTAAATTATGAACAAGCGCAGAGCTATGGCTTAATGTTTTGAATGCATAATTTGATAATAGAATGTTGTGGTCAATCATTGTAGGTCCATGACTCACCTCAACTAAAATATCTTCACTATCATTTCCGAACATTAGGTTATTGTTGACACGTGTACCTTGTGACTGCCAATCTAACCAAACCCCTCTAAATGAATCGTGGATCACATTATTGCGAATAATTGTATCAATCGCAGCATGGAGCTTGATACCCCCAACTTCTGCACCTTCAAATTCACGTTTTTTCCGCGTATCATAAATGTGGTTATTTTCAATTATACTAAACGCACAACCGAGGTGACCGACAATTCCAGCCTGACCACAGTTGAAGATTTTATTATTTCTCACAATATGGCTACCGATATTATCTTTATTCCAACCGTTGTTAATCGCTCTAAAAATAACTTCCTGTTCACGCTGATGACCCATTTTGGTAAATAGAGTTGTCCATTCGTTCTGACCGGTACTTTCCTCTTTACCAAGACTGATTCCAACATTACGTGAATCACTAATTATATTATTTTCAATGACCCACCCCTTACTCCAGTGTGGTCCAATTAGACCTTCCTGTAAAGCAGTCGGTGGTGCCCATTGAGTAGCAGCCTGTTTCATCGTAAAACCCCGAACGGTTATGTAATTACGCCCTGGATTTTCAGGCCAAAAACAGAAACGACGTGTGTTAATTTCAACATTACCTTCCCTTGGATCCGCACCTTGAAAATTCGCATAAATCGTTGTTTGATCATCATCAACTTCTGAATACCACGCATAGACTGAGAATTCAGGTTCAAATGATGTTTTAGATTTTTCCGGATGACGTACCGCTTCAACGGAAACTTGTTCATACATCGCACGCCCATCTAAATAAACTTCTCCTAAATGAAACACACGATCTCTGGTAAACAACCAATCTCCAAAAACAACTTCATTATATGGATTAAAGCGACCGAAAAACTTATTATCGATCACCACTTTCCAAATATCACCGTCTTTTTCCCACTCGGTAATCACCTCAGCACCTGTGATTGTGACATCTTCACCTTCAGCAGCTTGATAAACGATTGGTTGAGCAGCTGTTCCACCACTTTTTGGACTGACCCACTCACGATAAATCCCTTCATGGACAGTCACGGTATCTCCCGGTTTTGCAATATACGCCGCCTGACTAATCGTTAAAAAAGGCTGCTCTTCAGTCCCTTGATTGAAATCGCTTCCATTTTTACTCACGTGATAATGCATGATCTCTTTCCTCCTTGTTTTACTAATATATCGTTATTTTATCGCAATCTTATGATTAATCAAACATGGGAAAAGCTATTAATTGATAAACTAGCTAGACAAATCATTTAGTTTTTCGCCAAAAAAAGCATCACTCAATGATTCGACAGAGTTGATGCTAATTTATATTACAATGTTTTCTTTTTAAAAATTAGAATTAAAAATGTTAGTCCTCCGACGATTTCAATAATAACTGAAACAACACCCTGAGCATCAAAGACATGATACATCACAAAATAGGCACCGGTTAAAATTAAAAATCCAGTCGCAAGCGACATCGGGAAAAGATAACGATGATCATAGGTAGGAGTTAGTTGATAACTTAATGTCGCAACTAAAAAACCGAAAAACGTTAGTGGACCAACGACAGCAGTGGAGATTGACATTAAAATAGCAACTAAAATCAGAACATAAATAATACTAAATTGATAATTAACACCTAACGACGTAGCCAAATCTTTTCCGAGTGACAAAACATTTAATTTTTTTGAATAGGCAAATAGCAAAAAGGCTACGATGAGAACGATTGGAATCGCAATAATAAAGTATTCAGAATCAGCATTGTTAACCGAACCAAACAATCTTGCTTGTAAAATATCAAACTCAGACGGTGCAAGCAATCTTCTCATAAAAGTAGATAATGACCTTAACCCAGTTCCAATAATCAGTCCAACTAAAAGCATCAGCTCTAAGTTACCGTATTTACCAGATAACAACCAACCATAAAGAATCAAACACATTAAAATCATCAGTCCGATTTGAATAATAAACGGACCCGTTCCTCTAAAGCCAATAAATACACTCGCCCCAAACAGAAAAATCGTACTCGTATGAATCGTTGAATATAATGCTTCAAACCCTAAAAGTGAAGGGGTGATCACTCGATTATTCGTAATGGATTGGAAAGCAACTGTTGATAAGCTTTGGCAAACAGTCGCAATCAGCATTGCAGTAAGAGCAACCATCCTTCTTTGGACGACAGGAATAAAGGAAGGAGAATCTATCGGAACTGGATTATTGTATACTAAGAGTCCATATGAAGAGAGTGCACCTAAAACAATTAAAGTTAGTAAAGTAATCCAATAAAATCTGGCTTCTTTTTTTGAACGAAACGTACGATTCGACCGATTTCGATTGAAAAAATTAAACTGCTTTTTTTGCTGTTGATCATTAATAGATTCTAGTTCGTTCATTTTACCCTCCTCTGTCTCAATAAGATCATAATAAAGACAAACGCACCTACTGTACCTAAAATTAAAGAAACAGGTACTTCAAAAGGCATAATAATTGTTCGAGAAATAATATCAGCAGTTGTTAAAGTCCCCATCCCAATGACACAAACCCAAGGTAAATTACTTCTTAAGTCGTCACCTCTAAACATTGAAACAATGTTCGGCACAATTAAACCTAAAAACGGAAGGTTACCAATCACAGCGGCGACAACACCTACCGAAAAAGCAATCAAGCCTGTACCAATAAGGACGATCTTATTATAACTCACGCCTAAGCTCGTTGTCACATCTTCACCTAATCCAGCTAAAGTTAAGCGGTCAGCATAAATAAAAATCAGCACACTAATCAAAATAATGATCCACAAATATTCATATCGACCAATTTGAATCGATGCAAAAGAGCCAACAAACCAACTTTCAATATTTTGTGTCATTTGAAAAACAAGCCCAACAAAAGTTGAGATGGCAGAAATAACAGCACCTAACATGATACCAATAATCGGAACAATTAAAGTGGAGCGTAATTTAAGACTTCTTAAAAATAAAAAGAAAATCATTGTTCCGATAAAGGAAAAAATGATTGCCCCTGTCATTCTTTGCACTAATGTTGGTGCGGGAATGAATAAATAAACAAAAATAAGACCCAAACCAGCCCACTCAATCGTTCCTGTTGTAGTCGGTTCAACTAAACGATTTTGTGTAATCAACTGCATAACGAGTCCTGACATTGCCATTGCAGCACCAGTTAACATAAGTGAAGCAGTTCTTGGAACGCGTGTGATAAAAAACATATCGATTCCATCTTCATTCCCTCTTATGTCATAAACACCAGTCAACATTGACACAATAGCTAAGATCATTACGATTATAATCGCTAAAATAAATGGCTTTGACCATACTTGATTCTGATTAATACGATGGGACTGAGTCTCCTCAGCCCCACGTATCGTACTTAATATTTTTTTCGGCATTATAATTTTACTCCTCTGTCTTACTCAGATAAAGTATTTCCAATTTCCTTAAATAACTCTAAAAAGGTATGGATTGATTCATTCGTATACGTATCATTAGGCGCATAAATAATCCGTCCTTCAGTAACAGCAGTTGTATTTTGAAGTGCTGGTGAGTTATCGATAACATCCTGAGCAGGAACTGCATCCGTTGTAGAAGATACAGCTGCATCTCGATCCAAAACGAAAATCCAATCTGGATTACTTTCTGCAATCGCTTCTACAGAAATATCATCACCTTGGTGATCTGAAGACGCATGATCAATTTCTAATGCTGGAGTCCAATCAAAAATATCATAAAGTGGTCCCCAAACACGTCCTGAAAATGGAGCTGAAAAACCAATATCCCCACCTGAGACGACAACACTCATCATCGTATCTGTTCCATTATATGCAGACTTAGCCTCTTCAATTGCCTGATCAAAGGCAGCAATCAATTGTTCAGCTTCATCATTTTTATTAAAGATTTGACCAAGAGTAATTGTTGAATCTTTGAAGCCATTCACTAAGTTATCACCAGGAGTATCCGCTTCCTCAGATACATCAATATTCAGATCAATCACAACTGCATTAGGTACTAATTTCTTAATGTCTTCATAAAAACTAGCAAAACGTTGACCCACAATAACAAGCTCTGGATCAACAGCCGCGATGATTTCTAGATTTGGCTCACGGTGATTACCGATATCTTGAACTGCATCATCATTTACATATGGTAATTCTGCTGGCATAACAGCTTTTGGTGCAGCAGCCAGTTCAATTCCCCAATCAGCCAAAGTTTCAAAACTTCGATTGTCTAACGCAACGACATTCTTTGGATTTACCGGAACAGTAACCGTTCCATGAGCATCAGTGATTTCAACTGTTGTCACTTCATTCGTATCGTCCACCTGATCAGCAGTTTCTGTTCCATTAGGTTCTTGCTCATCAGCTGTACTAGCACCATCAGTAGAATCTGAACATGCTGCTAACAATAAAACAAAAAGGATTGCTAAAAAAGCTAATTTAAAACGATTCTCTCTCTTCATTTCTTATATTTCCCCCTTGTAATCTTAAATTGCGACACTGACAATGATAATCATTCTCAATAACTTCCTCAAGTATAGCAATTCGAAATATTTTGTCAACTCTTTTTTTTAAAAAGTCTTCCTTTTTAAAAGGAGGTCGATCATTAACCAAAAGGGATTCATTCTTATTCGTTAATTTGCATAAAGTTAATAAAGATAGGAGGTTTTAAAAAATGTGTACTGCTTTAACATTGCAATCTAAACAAAAAGAAAGCTTTTTCGGACGAACAATGGACTTTTCTTACCCAATTGAACCTGAACTTTATGTTGCACCGAGAAATTATCAGTGGAACAGCTTATTGAGACTCCCACAGCTAAAGCAATGGGATTCTTGAGTGACTAAGCGTTCGCAGTCCATTTCTGTTTTGAACAGTCCTCAAGATGAGGGTATCTCATTACCCCTCATAGGGCAGAACATATAGTTC
>DUPD01000070.1 GCA_012838505.1 Bacilli bacterium
GAACTATATGTTCTGCCCTATGAGGGGTAATGAGATACCCTCATCTTGAGGACTGTTCAAAACAGAAATGGACTGCGAACGCTTAGTCACTCAAGAATCCCATTGCTTTAGCTGTGGGAGTCTCAAAAGGTGGTTTTATTTGGGATTGGAAAGATCAATCATTGTGGACAAAAGCTGAGGATGGGACACCTTATCTTGCATATGGTGGCGATTTTGGTGAGTCACCGCATGACGGTAACTTCTCTGGTGATGGTGTGATTTTCGGTGATGGAACGATATCGCCAAAACTTTATGAAGTGAAGCGTTGTTATCAGAATATTGATTTTCGAGCTGTTGATTTGGCAACAGGTCAAATCGAATTGACAAATAAATTTTTATTTACTAATTTGGTTGGTTATCAACTGGATTGGTTGATCGAGAAAAATGGCGAAATGGTTGAGGTTGGTTTAACAAATATTGAATTCGCGCCAGGAGAGAAGAAGACTGTTACACTTGACTACGGATTACCAACAGATTCGAATTTAACTGATGAGTATGTTTTAACGGTTCGTTTTATAGAAAAAAACGAACAACAATGGTGCCAACCTGGTCATGAAATTGCCTTTGATCAATTTATTTTGCCAGTAGAGAGTGTACGATTGAATCATGTAATAGAACATGATGGAAATCTTATTGTTGAAGAATTAAGTGAACAACTTGTTGTGAGTGGGGAACAGTTTAAAATTAGATTTGATCTAGAATCTGGTCTGCTCGTCTCATATCAAATTGGTGAAGTGGAACTGATTCGTGAAGCCTTACGACCAAATTTCTGGAGAGCAATGACAGATAATGATCGCGGCAACCATTTAGATGAACGCAGTCGGATTTGGAAAGACGCAGATCAAAACCGACGATTACTTGGCTTTACTTACAAACAGTCAGAGCAAACGGTTCAGCTTTCAACCGTATTTGTCTATGATGAGATCAATCATACTCGTGTGCAGTTAGATTACGAGATAACTTCAACTGGTGAAGTGAACGTTGATTACAGATTAATTCCTGGTGAAGATTTACCTGAGATTCCTGAGATTGGTTTGATGTTCAAGATGGATCAGCAATTTGAACAATTGAGCTGGTATGGTAAAGGACCACATGAGTCTTATTGGGATAAACAAAAGAGTGCTCGGATTGGGCGTTATAAAGGACTTGTTTCTGAACAATATGTTCCATACTTAAAACCACAAGAGTGCGGAAATAAAGTTGGTGTCCGATCAGCTCAAGTTACGAATGAGGCAGAAGTTGGCTTGTCAATCAAAGGTTCCCCTACATTTGAGTTAAATGTCTTACCGTACACAGTAGCGGAGCTTGAATTAGCAAGTCATAGTTACAAGTTACCTAAGACAGATCATACGGTTGTGCGAATTAATTTAGCCCAGATGGGTGTCGGTGGAGACGACAGTTGGGGACAACGGACTCACAGTGATTTCACGCTATTTGCTAACCAAAATTACCACTTCAGCTTTAGTTTTACTGGTGTCAAAAAATAAATACGTATTGATTGAAGAAACCAGCCGTTCTCAACTTGAGGACGGCAGGTTTTGCAATTTAATCGATGGAAATCGCTTGCTGAATCAAGCTAATCTCTCACGAATAGAAGCTAATCATCAGAGATCGTGGTTGTATTCGAGTTGATCTCTCACGAATAGGAGCTAATGATCAGAGATCGTGGTTGTAATCGAGAAGATCTCTCACGAATAGGAGCTAATCGTCAGAGATCGTGGTTGTATTCGAGTTGATCTCTCACGAATAGGAGCTAATCGTCAGAGATCGTGGTTGTAATTGAGTAGATCTCTTACGAATAAGAGCTAATCGTCAGAGATCGTGGTTATAATCGAGCTGATCTCTCACGAATAAGAGCTAATCGTCAGAGATCGTGGTTATAATCAAGCTGATCTCTCACGAATAAGAGCTAATCGTCAGAGATCGCGCTTATAATCGAGCTGATCTCTCACGAATAAGAGCTAATCGTCAGAGATCGCGCTTATAATCGAGTTGATCTCTCACGAATAGGAGCTAATCGTCAGAGATCACGCTTATAATCGAGCTGATTTCTCACGAATAGAAGCTAATCATCAGAGATCTCATCTGAATCGCTCCGTTGTCTAACGAATAACCTCTAATCATGCCCTGTCTCGTCTAAAAGCCGTCCCAGAGGTAACGAATAGCACGTATAATCGTCTCCTAACTCTCCAAAGGAGCTCGCTGGCAACGTAACGAATCCCTATTACTGTCGCACGCAATCCGGATGGCAAAAGCAATCGACGAGATGATCATTGACCATCCCGACCGCCTGCATATAAGCATAGCAAATCGTCGGACCGACAAACTTAAAACCATCCTTTTTCAACTGACGGCTCATTCGCTCACTGATCGTTGTTGAAACAGGCACATCCTGTCCCGAGTGCCAATGATTAACGATCTGCTCGCCATCGACAAATTGCCAAATGTAATTTGCAAAACGCTGACCTGATTCAATTATCCGCAAATAAGCTTCCGCATTTGAAATGACACTTTTAATCTTCAAACGATTCCGCACAATCCCTGGATCTTCAAGCAATCGATCAATCTTCTGCTGATCATACGTTACGATCTTCCACGGATCAAACTGGTCAAACGCACGCCGATAATTGCCACGCTTTTGCAAAATCGTCCACCAACTCAATCCTGCCTGAGCACCCTCCAAACAAAGCATCTCAAATAAATGGCGATCATCACGACTTGGCCGACCCCATTCATGGTCATGATAATCGATGTAAAGCTGCTCACTCGTCACCCAATCACACCGCTTCATCGCAATCCACCCACATTCCAACTCTTCTTTTCTGAAAAACTCTCCCTAAATCTATTGTAACTGAATCTAAACCGGCTTGCTATCATTCGACAGAAAATGTTCTATTTCCCGGGAAATATTAAATAATCAGCTGACTAAAATTAAAATATGATAAAATGAAGGTTGTGATTAACAGTCACATTTAATCAATTGAAAATCGAGGGATTAATGATGAAGAAAATTGGGATTATTCTATTACAAGTTGGATTAATCTATTTATTTTTACTGCTTGCAATTGCGATTAAAAATATCCTCTCTATCCCACTGCCAGCAACAATTATTGGCCTGATTTTACTATTTCTTGCACTGCAATTGAAACTAATCAAGTTGGCATGGATTGAACAGGGAGGGCGTTTTTTAATGGTACAGTTGTTGTTATTTTTCATCCCATCAGCAGTTGGGATCGTCAATTATGATCAACTCCTTAGCCTAGATGGCCTCTGGGTTGTCCTAATAATTTTGACCAGTACAGCAATCGTACTTGCTGCAACAGGACGAGTTGTTGAAAGGTTCGGTGATCAAAAATGATCAAATCAATCGGAGCAATTCTGCTAACAGTTACACTCTATCAAACAATTAAAGCACTCGCACAGCGATATCCGAAATTACGATTAAACCCACTGATTTTAACGACGATAAGCATCATTATCCTACTCGCGCTATTCGATGTTCCAGTCGAGCAGTATCAACAAGATGGGCGCCTACTTACCAATATGATCGCTCCAGCAACGATTGCCTTTGCGATTCCAGTTTACAAGCATTTTCACACAGTAAAAAGGTATCTCGGTCTATTAATGATCGGCACATTGATCGGCTCTACTGTCGCGATTCTTTCAACACTCGGATTAGCTCTCCTGTTTAGTCTGGATGATTACCTATTAATTAGCCTATTGCCACGTTCAATTACAACCCCATTTGCACTTGAAATGGCAACCGAAATTGGTGGTGTTTCAGCGCTAGCAATCGTATTTGTTATCATTACCGGCCTCTTAGGTGTCCTTATTTCACCCGCGATTTTTCAAGTTTTAAAAATAGACTCACCGATTGCAAGAGGAATGGCACTAGGTATGGCTGCCCATGCTGTCGGTACGACCCGAGCGCTCGAATATGGCGAAGAGGCCGTCACATTTTCAACGCTAGCAATGGTTTTTGCCGGTGTGATCACAACGATTTTCGGTTTAACATTCTTACCATGGTTGATAAACCTTGTTTTATGAAAAATTCTTTTACCAAGTTTGCGGATCTAATCAGAACAATATGTTAAGTCGATTTAGCTCAATAGCGCTTCAACTTGGCTTAGAAATACACCAACTTGCTGATCAAATAACGCAACATCAAAGTATTGTTGTTCAATTTTTTCAAGTTGAAGGTTGTAATTACGTGCTTCATTTAAATGTGCGACTCCTTTTTGAATTTGTCTACGATATAATTTGGTTAAGTGTGCGATTGTTTCATGATATTTTTGGTCTGTTCCAGGTGAAATTGTCGTTTGATATAAGTCGACAATCTGATCACCATGACGACTCGGTTCATATTGATGTGGGGCTGTGCTGTCAAAAATGGCCATCCCAAGTTCGCGAATGATTACCATATCAAGGCTATCGGGATCAAAACCACAATGATAGATTTCAAGATGATAGTTTCGCTGCTTCGCTTCGGCAACAATTTTTCGCAATAGTGTTGATTTTCCAGAACCTGCACGGCCTTTAATTAAATAACGCTTGCTGAGCTGTTCGGTCAATTGATCGACATAGTCAACGACTCCATTTGCAGTTGATGCACCTAAAAAGCGTTGATATTGAACGGATGCTGAATGATCACTGAAACGTTCAGCAAAAATTTCTTCAATTAATTCTTCAGCCACTTTGTCGGCCTTGTTAAAATCCATTGCATTAATGTAGATTTCCTCCAGGCCATCATGGATTTTCAAGCCTAGATTAAACGCATCATGTGCCTGCTTAATTGCTTGTTCTTTAGATAAATAAAGCTTTAATGTTTCATCCTTGTCTGTACGGTTTTTCTCAGTCACATTTGCTGACAAATTGATCAGATGTTCAGCTTTACCTAATGCTTTGATTGGATAGCTCAAATGTTGGATTCGATCAATAATTGCACAGCTCAGCCGACGATTAATTACACCAGCAAAGCGATTATGGTCAACACTGTTTAACAACAATTCAATTTCTTCACCGAGTGAGCGCCATTTTTCAAAAAAACTTGCGATACATGCAGAACGTTGCTCAGTCGTTGCACCTTCAATTAAAAAGATATACTTGATGTCAGTTAAATTCGTTTCGATTAAATCACGGTAACCGTCAGATGTGTGGGCACTAGCAAAATAAATTAACTGTTTCATATGAGGCACCTCCTTATTTTTGCACCATATTAAGTATATGATTAGAAAATCAAAACATGCAGGGGTTCGTAATAGCGGAATTAAACAATGTGAAAAGACCTAGAAAATAATCGTCAAGTCTTAAAAATAGTTCAAAAGGTGGTATAATAAAGAGGCAATCATATTTATTTGAAGGGAGAGATTTAGATGAAGGTGCACTTGAAGCATCCATCTGGGTTTCAGAAGATAACTAAAGCAGGCTTTAGTTGGACGGTTTTCTTTTTTGCGTTCTTGCCACCATTATTCCGTGGTGATTGGAAATGGGCGCTGATTATGTTGATTTTGGCTCCTATTACACTAGGACTTTCAACACTTGTTTTTAGTTTTATTTATAATGGAATCTACATACGTGGATTACTTCTAGCGGGATATGAGCCAGCTGATGAGCAGAGTAAGTATGTCCTTGCTAGAAAAGGTCATATTGCTGGTTAATTTTTCAAAAAACATTTTAATCGATCAATCGGTTAAAATGTTTTTTTCTCTGTTGCTAGGGAATTAATATTAATGATGAATTGATTATTTAATAAACAAAATAAGACGAGCATCTGTTAGAAAAAGATAACTAATAAATAACTTAGTTATATATGTCAACTTGTAGATTATATGGTATACTTAAAAAAATAAAGATATAACAATCAAATGAGTGAGATTTTGGAGGGTGATTAGTTTGAAAAAAATAGCGATTTTAACCTCAGGTGGAGATTCGCAAGGAATGAACAGTGCAATCCGTGCCGTAACAAGAAGTGGGCTTGCGAACAATTTTGAAGTATATGGTGTGAGAAGAGGTTTTAAAGGATTAATCAAAAATGATTTTATTAAATTAGGAACAAAAGAAGTAAGTGATAAACTATATCGTGGTGGAACGTTTCTTCAGTCTGCACGTTCTGAAACATTTAAGACGCCTGAAGGACAAGCGGTTGCAGTGGAAAATTTAAAAGCAAAAGGGATTGATTATGTCGTCGTTATTGGTGGTGATGGAAGCTATCGAGGAGCACAAGCACTTAAACGTCATGGGATTAAAACATTTGGGATTCCTGGTACGATCGATAATGATATTCCATTAACTGATTTTACAATTGGTTTTGACACGACCTTAAACTTAGTGACAGAGTTAGTTGGTAATTTACGAGATACGATGAGTAGTCATGAAAGAGTAAGTGTGATCGAGACGATGGGGCGTAATTGTGGTGACATTGCCTTACAAGCAGGAATTGCTAGTGGTGTTGATGCGATTTTAATCCCTGAAATTGAACCGGATATTGAGAAAATTGCTGCGGATGTAAAGGCAGGATTTGATCGTGGAAAGTCTCATAGTATTGTGATTGTTGCTGAAGGTGCTGGAAATGCGGATGATGTTGCTAAGAAGATTAAAGAGCGCTCTGGTTTAGATACGCGTGCAACTGTACTAGGCCATATTCAAAGAGGTGGATCACCAAGTTCATTTGATCGTGTTTTTTCAAGTCGCCTTGGTCATCGGGTGATTGAACTGATTCAGGAAGGTGTCGAAGGTGTTGGTTTAGGAATGGAGCACAACCAGATTACTTATCATACGTTCGAAGAAATCTTTAATGCAAAAAATAAAATTGACAAAAAACTTTATCAAGTATTTGAGGATTTAGTTTAAGTTTAATTTGAAAAACGACCTAGTCAGAAAATGGCTAGGTCGTTTTGATTAAGTTAAACACGAACTCTTTGTTCAGTTTCGATTGATTTGATGCAAGCATCGATTGCGAGCATGTTGTGATATGTGTTGTCAAAAGTGATTGCGGGTTCGGTTTGGTTTTGGATTGCTGCGGAAAAATGTTCGACTTCTGATCGATAAATATCACCTGTTAAGCGTTCTTCTCTAATTTTTCCACCACTCTCAATAATGATTAGGCCTTCATTTTCACGAATATCAGGTCTGAATGCGTAAGGGACAGAAATTCGTCCTTCTGTTCCAATCACTTCATATTCATGGCGCATAGTCATGGCAAAGCTACTGTCAACGACACCAATGATTCCAGATTCAAATTTAAAATGTGAAATTGAACTGATTTCAACGTTATATTTAGGATCAATCACCGCCTCGGTTCGGACACTTTCTGGCTCTTGTCCTAAAATATTGCGCATTGCATGAATTGGATAGCAACCAACGTCATAAAGACTTCCGCCACCTTTGTCATTACTCATGCGAATATTTTCTTCAGGATTGTGCATTAAAAATGAAAAACTCCCGTTAAATTGTTTTACTTCACCAATTTCACCATTGCGGATTAGTTCGCGTACCCGCTCATGTTGTGGGTGGAAATGATACATAAAGGCTTCCATAAAGAAGACATTATTTTCTTCACATGCTTGTTTAATCTCAATGACATCAGCTGCCGTTAAAGCAGCAGGTTTTTCACAAAGAATGTGTTTCTTTTTTTCGGCAGCTTTAATTGCCCATTCTTTGTGCAGGTGGTTTGGAAGCGGGATGTAGACCGCATCAATTTCTGGATCATCTAAAAGTTGTTGATAGTTATCATAGACATTTTCAATATTGAACATATTTGCGGTTTCTTTGGCGTTTCCTGATCGACTTGCAATTGCAACAATATCAACATTGTTTGCTCGTTTGAGGGCGGGTATTACTTGTTCTCTGGCGATACCGGCAGCACTTAATATTCCCCATTTTACTTTTGGTTTCATGATCAGACCTCCTTATAATCGGTTGCTTTTATCTTACTCGATTAACGACTCCTTGTTATCTGAATGATTTGTTTTCATTTCTCACAGTGTAATTGTTAGTAAGACCCTCAATTCAAAAATTCGAAGGAAACTAATATTTGAAAGTGGGGATCAAGCAAACCCCACACTTGCGAGGAAACCTGTAGTCAGGTAACGAATAGGGGCTAATCATCAGAGATCGTCATTAAAATCAGGTTGGAGTCTAACGAATAGGGGCTAATCGTCAGAGATCGTCCTCTATCTCGGTGTGATCTCTAACGAATAGGAGCTAATCGTTGGAAATCGTCCTCTATCTCGGTGTGATCTCTAACGAATAGGAGCTAATCGTTGGAAATCGTCCTCTATCTCGGTGTGATCTCTAACGAATAGGAGCTAATC
>DUPD01000071.1 GCA_012838505.1 Bacilli bacterium
ACTGTTTTCCAAACTTGCTCTCCAGCAAGTGCGCTATCTGCGAAAAATCCACCTGTACTGCCATCTCGACTTTCGTAAAAGTGTGATGCCAACATGATAACCGCTTGTTCCGTTGTCGCGGGCATATTCTCATCTAAATATGTGCCTTCTTTAATATGTTGATAACTCTCTGCATAAGAAATGGCGGCAGTGATGTACATTTCTATTAAAGCATCATCTTTATCATGTTGGAGTATTAAATTAGCCTTTACTTTTTCTAGTAATGTCATCACTTTCGCCACCTTTATTCTTCTGACATATAACCAGAGGCTTTTAATTTCGATAGTAATGCATTAAAATCGGCAACCAAGTCTTCTACTGTTTCTGCTGTACTATCCGATTGATTTGCCATTTTTTCATTTGAAGAAGAAGGAAGGCCAGTGACCTTCGCCCCTTCTTCAATGACAAGTTCCCCGCCAATAACCGTTTTTTCTCCGCCTTGTTCCGTATAATTCTTAGCGTTATACCCCATCGCATTCTACTCCTTTATTTATTTTTGTTGTAAGACTTTAATTGCTTCTGGCAAGATTAACTTTCCATCGACACGTTGACTTGCTAGGAAACCAACTTGCCCTGTTGTTGCAAAAAGTTCGTTTAAACGCTTGAATGAACGACCTTGTCTGTCTGCAATCCAATAATATCCGAAATCACCAAAGGCGATAGACTTTGCTTTCGTTTCAATAGTCGGTGCATAAGCTGAAGTGAATACTGGACGATTCAATAACGTATCTGGTGTACCGGCAGTTAGTGATGGTTGCCATAAGTACTGACCTTGACCATCTTTTAATTTTCGAATTGCTTTTATTGTTGCATCATTCATAATGAATACAGCATTTTTACGATATGGTGCTTTTAAAGAGTAAACTAAGTCAATAATTTCATCTGCAGTAATAGCTGTTGCTGATGTGGCAGTAACTCCTAATTCTGCACCACCAGTATCATGAAACACTCCAGTCGGCTTTCCTGCTCCATCACCGACAAGAAACGCTTCTTCTTCTTTTGCTCCAATTCTTCGAGCAAATTCAGTTGAAATGTAATTCTCTAAATTAAATACACTATCATTCAATAATTCATCCGAAACTTTAATCATTGTACCTAACTTATAAGCACTGATTGAAGTCTGTCCAAACACTGAATCGCTTTCTTCAAATTCTTCTCCTTCATCCAACCATGCCGCTGAACCTTTAGTAGTGACAACTGGAATTTTACGATCGCCACTGGACGTTTTTACAATCTTAGCAAGTTTTCGGAATACGTTCTCTTCTTCTAATGACTGTACAAGTGTACGCTCGAATTCATCGGGAACTAAAAATCCTCCTTCTGAATCTGTTCCCACTGATAGTGAGTTCATAATTTCTTGTGTTGGATTTTTACTTCTCATCGCATTCCAGAATGCCTTTGTATAACCTTCAGAAGCTCGTCCACTCTTTGTTTCCATTCCTGGAACAGATGGATTTCCAATGATAGGTGTATTTATTGGACGATTTAATTCTGCATCTAAAGCCTCTTGCCGTTCTAATCGTTGAATTTCTTTGCCTAAATTCATAATATCCTCTTCCATACGATCATACATCTGTGCATCTTCAGCCGATACCAAACCATCACTTCCACGTTTAGTATCTAAAAAAGTTTTAGCAGCCTCCCATGCTTTTGCTCTTTTCTCACGTAATTCTAAAATTTTATTCATATTGGTTTCCTCCTAATATTTCAATAAATTAAGCCGCTCATAAAGCGGATTAACCGATTGTCCTTTTTGTGGTTTTTGTATCTTGTTTATTAATGAATTTGTTACTGCTCGTCTACTAAAAACAAAGCTGTTCTCAGGTTGGTTTTCATCTTTACCATTTGCGAACATAATGGCATCCGCAAATCCGAGTTCAATTGCTTTATGTGCATTAAGCCACGTTTCAGCATCCATTAATTCGGATAGTTTATTTCTTGATAAACTTGTTTTAATTTCATATGCGTTAATAATGCTTTCTTTTACTTCGTCAAGCATATGCACCGTCTTTTTCATTTCTTCACTATCACCAATTGCGACAGTAAATGGATTATGAATCATCATTAGGGACGTTGGTGACATTTGAATTTCAGTGCCTGCCATCGCAATCACAGATGCTGCCGATGCGGCAATCCCATCAATTTTGACAGTGACATCACCTGGATATTCCATCAACATGTTGTAA
>DUPD01000072.1 GCA_012838505.1 Bacilli bacterium
AAATTAAGAATTAAATAAATGACTGAATTTATCTACTTGTAAAAATCAAAATGTCATAAAAGCACTTCACTTTAACAATTTAATGTGCAAAATCACCGTAAAAAATCAAGTTATGAATAATTCAGGATATCATTTTGTCAATAAAAACCGTCGAAGAAATATGAGCAAAAATGATCTTGGACGCGCACAAATTTTAATTGAAGAGCAGGATCATTCAGATTGGCTTGTAGTAGCTGAAATGGCAGAGCGATTAGAATTTGCGTTATACGATCTAATCCGTCAACTTGATCAGCTCAATTTTACAGACTTTAATCAAATGAAAAAAGTTATCTTTAGCGAGGAATTAGCTGAACTAAAACAGAGAATAAGCAACTTCTTTAGCTCAAGCTCATTTCAAACGAATGTCAAATGGGTTGAAACAGATCGATTAGGTACCCAAAAAGTGGTTTATTTATATCAGCAGCCACTATATATTGATCAAATCGTTAATGATCATTTAGTTGAGAAATTGGATAGTATTATTTTTACAAGTGCATCATTATCGGTTTCTGGCAACTTCAATTTTATTAAGAATGAATTAGGATTAACAAAACTCAATCTAATTGAGCGTAAAATTCCTTCACCATACGACTTTAAAGATCAAGTTCAGTTATTAATACCAAATGATTTTCCAATAGCAAAATTTGATGATCTTGATCCATTCATTGAGGCAACATGTGAACTGATCTTTACGATGGCTGATTTAACAAGTGGGCGCATGCTTATTTTATTTAATTCTTATGATATGCTAAGTAAGGCTTATTATTTGTTGCGAGAGCTATTTGATGATCAATATTTATTAATTGCTCAAGGGATTACAAGTGGTAGTCATGAGCGTTTAAAGAAGAATTTTCAAAACTTTGAACGCTCGATCTTATTAGGCACAAATGCTTTCTGGGAAGGTTTAGATATTCCAGGCGATGACTTATCAGCGGTAGTGATTGTTCGTTTACCATTTGATTCACCAAACCATCCAGTTGTTAAACAAAAACATGATCGAATTACCGAAGCTGGGAATAATCCATTTTCAACACATTCACTACCTAGTGCTGTTATCCGATTTAAACAAGGCTTCGGGCGTTTAATTCGCTCTAAATCTGATCGTGGGATTATCGTTGTTTGTGATGAGCGGATCATGACAAAGACATATGGAAAAGCATTTATTGACTCCATTCCTAGCGTTCCAATTTTCCATCGACGGACAAATGAATTACTAGACTCAATCAATCACTTTCTTTAAAGATCCGATTTTTTTGTTGATTAAGAGAGAAATTTTCGGCGATCAACAAAAAAACTGGTATAATGAAATGTGAATTATTATGATGTACTGAAAAGATCCATTATTTTTCAAAAGAAAAGAGTTTGACAGCAAATGAAAACAAATTTGGTTCAATCGATCAAAATTAGTCGACTAAAACTTTTTCTTGGGCTTCTGACAGTTATAGTTATCGGATTAATTGGCTATTCAATTTACCTTTATCAACATATTAGTGAGACAAAAACAGAAAATTTTCAAGTAACAGAAGCACGGGTCAATGAGAAGTTAACATTAAATTCAATTCACAATATATCTAGCTACCATGGAAACGTACATTACCATGTTGTAGAAGGAGAAACAAATAATCAAGAAGCATTACTTATATTTGTTGATCAAGCAGATGAAACAGCGGATTTAATTGTTTATTCTCAAGCAGAATTGATTTCCGATG
Source organism: Bacilli bacterium (assembly GCA_012838505.1). GTDB lineage: Bacteria > Bacillota > Bacilli > Bacillales > Amphibacillaceae > Amphibacillus. Next base: position 1,749 of record DUPD01000072.1, read on the forward strand.
ATGTGATTTTAGCTGATTGGGAGTCAAAGACAAGTTATCAAGATATTTATCAAATTCAGTATGGTATTAGAAATGAAATCCCCTTATTAGAAATTGTTTATCTTGATCATAGTGATCGTCTTAGTTATGATTATTATCGTTTAGACACAGGCGCCTATGATAGTGGCATTTCATTTGCAAATAAATCTAAAAAAAAGTAGGTAATGACATGAAATTATCAAAACGAGTACAAACTTTAACACCATCTTCAACATTGGCTATCACCGGTAAAGCAAAAGCATTAAAAGATGCTGGCCATGACGTCATCGGATTAGGAGCAGGTGAACCTGATTTCAACACTCCAGATTTTATTATTGACGCAGCTGAAAAGGCGATGAAAACCGGTCAAACAAGATACACTCCATCTGGAGGTATCCTTGAGCTACGAACAGCGATCACTCATAAAATGGAACGTGACCATCAGTTAACGTATCAACCTGAACAAATTATCGTGACAACTGGTGCGAAACATGCTCTCTACACATTGTTTCAAGTCTTATTAAATGAAGGCGATCAAGTCATCGTTCCCGGTCCATACTGGGTTAGTTACACTGAACAAATTAAATTGGCAGATGGAGAGCCAGTTATTGTTGATGGTGACGAAACAAATAATTATAAAATAACTCCTGAACAATTAGAATCAGCAATTACAAACAAAACAAAAGCAGTTATTATTAATTCACCAAACAACCCAACTGGAATGATGTACACAGAAGCTGAATTAAAAGCAATTGGCGACGTTTGTTTAAAACACGATCTAATCATTGTCTCAGATGAAATTTATGAAAAACTAACGTACTCTGACCAAGAGCATGTCTCGATCGCACAGTTATCTGATCAGTTAAAGAAACAAACAATCGTCATTAATGGTGTTTCAAAATCTCATGCGATGACTGGTTGGCGAATTGGTTATGCTTGTGGTGATCCGAACTTGATTAAGGCGATGACAAACTTTGCTTCGCATGCAACCTCAAATCCAACAACGATCTCACAATATGCTGCCTTGGCTGCATACCAAGCAAATGATGATGAAATTGAGTTGATGAAGAAATCTTTTAAAGAAAGACTGGAGGTTGCGCATCAATTATTAAATCAATTACCAGGGTTTAGCTGTATTAAACCACAAGGTGCATTTTATTTATTTCCGAATGTAACAGAAGCATTAAGACAAACTGGCTATGACAATGTTGATGAATTCTCGGCAGCTATTCTTGACCAAGAAAAAGTAGCGATCATACCAGGAACAGGGTTTGGTGCTCCAAATAATGTCCGCTTGTCGTATGCAACTGATCTAGACCAATTAACAGAAGCAATTAAGCGTATTGAACGCTTTTTAATTAATAATCAAAAATAATGTCAATTTAAATTTTTGAATAATGTTTTGGAGGACGAATTTGTGAAAACAACGATTATTCAAGTAAAAGACTATTTAAATCAAGAAGTAACGATTGGCGGTTGGCTTGCTAATAAAAGATCAAGTGGTAAGATTGCTTTTTTACAGCTCCGTGATGGAACGGGCTTTATCCAAGGTGTCGTTGTAAAAGCAGAGGTTGACGAGGAAGTTTTTGAAACAGCTAAAGGTTTAACTCAAGAATCATCTGTTTATGTCACAGGTACGATCGTTGAAGATACCCGTTCACCATTTGGCTTTGAAATGCAAGTTAAGAACATAGAGCTGATTCATGAAGCAATTGATTATCCAATTACGCCTAAAGAGCACGGAACAGAGTTTTTAATGGATCACCGTCATTTATGGTTAAGATCAAAGAAACAACATGCTGTGATGAAAATTAGAAACGAAATTATTCGAGCAACCTATCAATTTTTTAACGATAATGGTTTTATCAAAATTGATCCACCAATTTTAACAGCTACGTCAGCTGAAGGAACAACTGATTTATTCCATACCGAATATTTTGACCAAGAAGCGTATTTATCTCAAAGTGGTCAGCTGTATTTGGAAGCAGCTGCAATGGCTTTTGGAAAGGTATTTTCATTTGGTCCAACATTCCGAGCTGAGAAATCAAAAACACGTCGTCATTTAATTGAGTTTTGGATGATGGAACCAGAGATGGCATTTGTTGATCATGATGAAAGTTTAGAAGTGCAAGAAAATTATATGAGCTATTTAGCAGAATCGGTCTTGAAAAATTGTGCTCTAGAATTAAATACGTTAGAACGTGATCTTGATAAGCTAAAAAATATTAAGGCACCATTCCCACGAATTACGTATGATCAAGCAATTGAAATTTTGAAAGAAAAAGGTTTTGATGATATTGAGTGGGGTGATGACTTTGGTGCACCTCATGAAACAGCAATTGCTGAGGATTTTGATAAACCTGTATTCATTACCCATTATCCAGCGGAGCTAAAGGCGTTTTACATGAAACCAGATCCAGAGCGACCTGAAGTTGTTTTATGCGCCGATTTAATCGCACCTGAGGGTTACGGTGAAATTATTGGTGGTTCTCAGCGAATTGATGATTTTGAATTGATGGAAGAACGTTATCAGTCACATAACTTAACAGGAGATTCATACCAGTGGTATTTAGAACTTAGAAAATATGGTAGTGTACCACATTCTGGTTTTGGTGTAGGGCTAGAAAGAACAGTTGCTTGGCTTTCAGGCGTGAAACACGTTCGTGAAACAATTCCATTCCCGCGCTTATTGAATCGTCTTTACCCTTAATATATAACACAAGTAAATAGTATTAGTGAGCGATTGAGACTCACTAATACTATTTTTATCTTACAACATTCAACAAGTTGTCATTAAACTTACTGACAATAGTCATCGCTGATTAAGCAATTATGTTAAAATGGGGGAGAGGTGACGAAAATGACAGAATTATATCAAACATTTTTTTCAGATCAGATCACTGTTCCGAAAAAATTATTTGTTAATTATAAGTTGTTATCGATTGATGAGCAGGAGTTAATTGTAATTTTACATATCCATCGATTCAATCAAGAAGGGGTTCTGTTCCCCACACCATTTAAATTAGCTGAATTAATGACGATTGATGAACAGCAGTGCAGTCAATTGTTGAGGCAATTAATTCAAAAGGATTTATTAACGATTATCGAATATCAGACTGAAAATGGGATTGTTAATGAGCGCTACTCACTCGAACCTTTGTGGGAAAAACTTTACCAAAAACAACCTGAGAAGAAAACAAGCACAGATGCTAGTGATCAATTGATGAATATATTTGTTTTATTCGAACAAGAATTTGGTCGGGCATTATCACCATTTGAGATTGAAACGATTAATATTTGGCTCGATCAAGAAGCAATTGAGCCAGTATTAATTAAAGCCGCCTTAAGAGAGTCTGTCTTAATGAATAAATTAAACTTCAGATATATTGATCGGATTTTAAGTGAATGGCAGCGAAAAGGGATTAAAACAGTTGAACAGGCTCGTGAGCAGTCAAAGAATTTTCATCAACAGAAAAGCCCAGAAACAAACTCTCGACCTAAAGTTGATCCAGCGATCTACTATAATTGGTTAGAGGATGAAGATTAACTATTTTAATGAAGGAGAGGCAAGATGCTAAATTTAAAGCAAATTCGTTATTGTTTAGATGTGATGGCTGAAATGTTCCCAGATGCTGATTGTGAACTTGTCCATGATAACCCATTTGAGTTATTAATTGCGGTTGTTTTATCTGCACAAGCAACAGATGAACACGTCAATAAAGTAACGAAAGAATTGTTTAAAAAGTACAAAACACCAACGGATTATATTTCAGTTCCTTTAGAAGAGCTACAAAATGACATTAAGTCAATTGGACTATTTAGAAATAAAGCGAAAAATATTCAGAAATTATCGCATCGATTACTTGATGAATTTGATGGTGAAGTGCCACAAACGATCAAAGAATTAGAGTCACTTGCTGGTGTTGGGCGCAAAACAGCGAACGTCGTAGCTTCAGTTGCATTTGGTGTGCCTGCTATCGCTGTAGACACGCATGTAGAAAGAGTCGCAAAACGATTGGGTATTTGCAGATGGAAGGATACTCCATTAGAAGTTGAAAATACGTTAATGCGTAAAGTACCAAAAGATGAGTGGAGTGTGACACACCATCGCTTAATCTTTTTTGGCCGTTATCACTGTAAAGCAAGAACACCAGACTGTGATAACTGTGAATTATTAAGCCTTTGTAGAGAAGGCAAGAAAATTATGCGAAAAAGAGATCAAATTATAAAATAATCATTTCAAATTACGAGCTAAATGATTAATCAAAATATATTGGTTGTACAATATATAGCGTTGGTGAGTAAAAAAGTAGAACTCACTAACGCTATATTTTTATTTGAATATTGTTTACGACATGTTTAATTTATAACTTGCGTTATAAAGCCGCAGTTAGCCGAACCTTCGCTTTCCATGGGCACGGCCTCAGCTAGCTAAGAAAAGCTTAAAAAGCTTTTCTTAGCGGATCTTCGGACGCGTGCTGTTCCCATAGGAGTCTTCGGTTCGGCTAACTGCTAAACATCAAGTCGTACTATTTTTCAATATATATAGAAAACAAGTGAGTTTCCCTATAGAATTAAAGTCGTCGAAAACATAATCCTGGGAGGGAACTCACTTGTCTACTTGCAATGATATAAGATATCTCATTGATGTTCAAGATAAAAATATAACTTTTTTACCCGGTTGTGTAACCCTTGGTGTATATAAAAAACAGCCATGTAAATTCATTAGTGGTGAATTGACTTATGATCCAACACATTGTGAAAAATGTGGCGTTAAGAATGAAAACTATACTGTGATTAAAAACGGAAAACAAGAATCTAGAATCACCTTGCCGATGACGGGAACATCATTAACGTTTCTAAAACTAAAGAAGCAACGTTTTTATTGCAGAGAGTGCCATAGTAGCTTTACTGCTAGGACATCAATTGTTGAAACAAATTGTCATATTTCGAACCAATCAAAAGCAATGATTATTATTAAGAGCGCTGAAGCTTATTCTGTTAAATCACTCTCTAAAGATTGTTCTGTATCTTGGCATACGGCACAACGAGTGATTGATAAAACTGCAAGGTCAATTAATCATCATCATCATCAGAAATTACCTAAAAACTTATCATTTGATGAATTTAAATATGCGAAAGGGATGATGGCTTTCGAATATATTGATGCTGAAACAGGTGATATTTTAGACATTTTAGAAAAGCGTACGAGTTGTTTCATTAAAAGTCACTTTATCACTAACTACAGCCTGGAAGATCGTAGAAATGTACAGACAGTAACGATTGATATGAATGCAGGTTATGCTAAAGTCATTGCGGATATTTTTCCACAAGCAGAAATTATTATTGATCGCTTTCACTTAGTTCAATTGATTAATCGATCAATGAATCAAACACGCGTTAAAGTCATGAATCGCTTTAAGACATCAAATAATGAAAACATGAAAAAATACCGTCGACTCAAACGATACTGGAAGCTTATATTAAAAAATGAAATGAAATTATCTACTACAGAATACAGATATTATTCACTGTTTGGACAACGACTGGAGAAAGCGATTGTCGAAGAAATGTTAGACTATGACCCTGAGTTAAGAGCGAATTATGAACTCTATCAACGCCTATTACAAGCGATCAGTAAGAAGCAATTTAAAGCTCTAGAACTCGTCTTAAAAGAGCGTAGCTCTTCTCTTATTTCTAGTCAAATGAGGACCAGCTTAAAGACACTAAGAAAGCATCTACCTTATATAAAGAATAGTTTTAGGTATCCGTATAACAATGGGCGAATCGAAGGAATAAACAACAAGATAAAAGTACTGTGCAAAGTAGCTTATGGTTATCGAAATTTCTATAATTACAAACAGCGAATTATGATCCATTTTAAGTTCAGAGCAAAAGAAACAAACTCAATCATCAGCAACCAAAAAAAATCACGATTCCAAGCAGCCTAATGGCTACTTGGAATCGTGATAACTGAATCAAGTGATTGGAGCGGCAGGTGGTGACTCCAGCGGGAATAGCACGAGTCCGAAGATCCACTCAGGAAAGTGGTGTTCTTTCCTGAGTTAGCTAAGGCCGTGCCCGCGGAAAGCATCCACCTAGAGCGGAAATCACCGTATTAGCTCAATCTTAATTATTTGCGTTTCAGACTTAAACAACTAAATATATTTCGGCTAAAAATTCCTCACCAACGTTACTTGACGTAGAACC
>DUPD01000073.1 GCA_012838505.1 Bacilli bacterium
CTACTTTTGCAGCGTTAAAGTCTAAGTATTGGACGTGATTGACTTCTTCTTTCTTTAAAATGGCGTGAAAGGATTCAATACAAGCGTTGTCATAAGGACTGTCCTTGCGACTAAAGGAATGTGTCATTTTGTAGTCTTGTATCATTTCTGCAAAGTCATCACTCGTGTACTGCGAGCCCAAATCTGAATGAAAGATGACACCATCATCGGGTTTCTGTGTAACATAAGCATTCTCTAAAGCTTTTTTTACCATCTCTGTTGTCATTGATCGCGAAAAAGAGTAACCAATCACTTTCTTAGTGTGCAAATCTAATACAGATGCAAGATAGCACCAGCCATGACGAAGCGTATGAATATAGGTGATATCGCCAACCCACTTCTCGTTAACCGTTGTCGTAGAAAAATCCCTGTTGATGATATTTTCTCTTTCTGCAACTTCTTGCTTACTAGCGGTTGGTCGAAATTTCTTTACAGTGATGGACTTAATCCCAGCCTTTCTCATCAGGCGTTGAACGCGTTTTAAACTAATTGAATAGCCTTGTTTTTCTAACGCCTTGTGAATCTTAGGTGCACCGTAGCGTTTTTTACTCTCTTCATGACTGTGTCTAATTTTATCAGTATATTCACGGTTTTCACGATCACGATTTGATTCTGTTTTAGTTAGTGATTCATAATAGGTAGACTGGATCTATGTCAGTATCTTAGACACAAATAAGTTCATTTTTTATTGCGCATCGTAGATTATTACAGTTTATATGTGAAGGCTTGACATGGCGCCTCTTCTGGCATGGATTTTTAGCCAGAGAGCCAGCTCAATTAAAATATCGCTGGTTTGCCATAAGAGATTATCATTCCCGCCTCTCCGCGTAAAGCCATGTTCCTATTCTAGCTTGTGCAGTTAGACTGCCTGACTAAGTGTTAAATCTTCCATCTCTTGTGGAGTAAGATAGCCAATACTGCCATGTATTCTTTTGCGATTGAACCAGCCTTCAATATATTTAAATACCTCTATCTTTGCAGCGTAAAGTCTAAGGATTGGATGTGATTTAATGACCTTTTCATTCTTTTTTTTAGTCTCCATCTTCTTCACCCCTTTATGTAAATTTCATTCTTCTCTCAATTAATAGATGGATCCACAACGTCAAAAAGTTTTGTATTTTTGTGAATTTTGACGGGTTTATTTTATGATCCCCAAATAGCATCGCCTATTGATTCTCCCGCTTCAACAGCTGCATAAAATAATAAAACAGCTAATACAGCTACAATTACAACCGAAATAATTGGATGTTTTTTAATTGCTTTTTGAAGAGTTAAAAATAATTGTTCCGCACCTTCATGACTATTCATAGTGACCTCCTAGTTGGTTAGACGTGAACTACATGATTATTCTATCGATTCAATAAAAAACCTAATATATCAATTATATAGCATCTTTTATCAATTTTTAAAAAAGTATCCCGCCAAAATGTGGCGGAGTACCGACACATTTTGGCGGGATAAATCAATTCCTATTCAATTGTAGATACGATAAACTTAAAATATAAAGGAAAATATAAACTATAATACTTTTAACAGGAGCTGAGATTTAGATGATTAAGAAAAAAACGGTTAACAATAATAAAAGTTGGGTTGTGAAGTCGCTAGTTTTTTTCACTACCTCTATTATCTTTTATACGTTAACAATCTATCTATTAAGACTTTTAAATTTAGAAAATGTCTACTTATATGCTTTCTTAACCGCTTTTATCATTATTCCGCTCTCTAACAAACTATCAGGGTTAAAAAATAATGAAAGAGTTAAAAACAATTAGGTAAACTATTTTTCCAGATTAACTGAAGGGACATCAAGAAAATGCTCACTTACATATTAACTTTAATCACTGTCGATCTATTCACCAAAGTCATTATTTTCTTTAATTTTATGGATCTGAATTTTACTATTCTAAATGACAACTTTGGATTTAATCCTTTCATTAATCGAGAGCAAATATCGATCTTTAATTCTTTATTCAATTTAGGTGTTAGCACAAATGGATTAATCATTATCAATGTTGTTGTGTTAGTCTTACTTTGTCTATTATACGCTCGAATTAAAGCGGTCTTTGGTACAGATAAGCATATAGCTGTCATTTTTGTTCTGTTTATTTCTGCAGTAATTTGTTCAATCATTGATAAATTATTGCTAGGCGGGAGCCTAGATTATCTGTTAATGATCAGATGGATTTGTGATCTTAAAGATATCTATTTATTTAGTGGCTACATTTATTTAGTAGTTTATATCATTAAAAATGTCGATCTAGTCACTTTCTCAAAAGATCAAATTCAAAAGCTATTCGGTTTTAAATCATAAATTTCCAAACAACATACTTGTTACTATAGATTTATAGTACAGAGGGACGTTAATATAGAGTATTAACAGGCAAGGGGTGTTTAAAAATGACGGATATCCCAAAAAAACAATTGAAAAGTATTTTACCTAAGGTTTTTATGTTCGGAATTGCATTAGGTGCTGGTTCATCAACTATCTATTACCTTTTGTAAAATGAGTTCAAAATTATGTTGAGTTGAAGGGGATGGTGCACAATGTTGAAATTATCTGAAGAAATTAAAAGAGAGTTCGATAAAGCACAAAAAGAAAATCCGATTCTCACCAAAGTTGTTTTATACCTGTTGATCGGGGTATTGATATACTATATCGGTTATGAAATTGGTAAATTTTCTGCTCATTTACTTTGTTGATGAGAATAAAAGGTCCTTTCAAAAATAAACTAAGAGGTGAATTCCCATGAAAAAAATCTTTGGAAATTATTTTACGATTAACAGAAACAATTGGTCTACAACAGTAAAGTCTTCAGTTAAAATAGGATTTATTTTTGGATTAATTGCTGGAATCATTATTTATGTGAATTTTTTTTAATTTGGAATTGGAGGTTGTTCTAATGAGTACGTCCAAACAAATTAATCTGTCACCACTGATTTTTACTTTTCTATACAAATTAAGTATCGCTTTAATCGGTTTCAATCTTACAATTGATCTTTATTTTTCAAAATCAATTAGCTACTATGATTTGATTTTACTTTTAGTATTGCTATATTACTCCAAG
>DUPD01000074.1 GCA_012838505.1 Bacilli bacterium
AATGGTGGTAGGTCAATCATATCACATCAAAGTTCATAGGGGAATTATGGCGGTGAATATAACAACCGCTTATGGGAATTAATCATATCACATCAAAGTTCATAGGGGAATTATGGCGTTGTTGCCTGTAGGTATTACGATTTTGGCATCATATCACATCAAAGTTCATAGGGGAATTATGGCTATGGCAAGGGTTTTATATGAGCCAAATAGATCATATCACATCAAAGTTCATAGGGGAATTATGGCGGTGGTAATTCATCATCTAAGTATGTTCTTATCATATCACATCAAAGTTCATAGGGGAATTATGGCGGTAAAGGAAGATGAGTAGTTTAGCAGGAAATCATATCACATCAAAGTTCATAGGGGAATTATGGCTTGTCTTGGCTCTGATTGTTGATAGCCTTGATCATATCACATCAAAGTTCATAGGGGAATTATGGCCTAACAACGGTCGAAGAAGATCAGACACCTATCATATCACATCAAAGTTCATAGGGGAATTATGGCACATGTCGATGACGATCTACTGATTGCTGAATCATATCACATCAAAGTTCATAGGGGAATTATGGCAAAGGTAAAGCCTATGCGTTCATGTTGTCCATCATATCACATCAAAGTTCATAGGGGAATTATGGCTGCACCTTCAGTATTAATGGATAGTTGGGAATCATATCACATCAAAGTTCATAGGGGAATTATGGCCGCTTATCAATACTTGGTTGGTATTTCCCTATCATATCACATCAAAGTTCATAGGGGAATTATGGCTTTTGTTATGGAGGAGGTAAAAGAATGACTATCATATCACATCAAAGTTCATAGGGGAATTATGGCAACGCAGGCTTGACTTTAAAACAAGCATCGATCATATCACATCAAAGTTCATAGGGGAATTATGGCGTGACAACGTCGATATGCTCACCCTTTTTAATCATATCACATCAAAGTTCATAGGGGAATTATGGCCACCGTTAGCACTTTTAAAAGCACACCGTTATCATATCACATCAAAGTTCATAGGGGAATTATGGCAACGTCAGATACGATTCTTTTCATTACATCATCATATCACATCAAAGTTCATAGGGGAATTATGGCTGATATAAATATGACCGATTTATATGAATTATCATATCACATCAAAGTTCATAGGGGAATTATGGCTGAAACAGTCGTTCAAGAAGATTTATCGAAATCATATCACATCAAAGTTCATAGGGGAATTATGGCTATATATATGGGTAGCAATCACAGGTTTGCATCATATCACATCAAAGTTCATAGGGGAATTATGGCCTTGTCGGAACAGATGTTAAGAAAGATTGAATCATATCACATCAAAGTTCATAGGGGAATTATGGCATATTCGCAATTCAATTTCACTCTTTTTTTATCATATCACATCAAAGTTCATAGGGGAATTATGGCAGTCAAACAGTGGGAGCGTGAAGCTGTTGAATCATATCACATCAAAGTTCATAGGGGAATTATGGCCATTCCGCTAAGGTCAATTGAATTGCCAGAATCATATCACATCAAAGTTCATAGGGGAATTATGGCAGCTAAAAGCTCACTAGTCTTATCTAGCTGATCATATCACATCAAAGTTCATAGGGGAATTATGGCCAATGTTCATTCCTTGCTGATTCTTTCCGCATCATATCACATCAAAGTTCATAGGGGAATTATGGCACAGACTAATGTTTTTTATAGAGTAGTTATATCATATCACATCAAAGTTCATAGGGGAATTATGGCGTTTCAAGTGGCGTATAAACACGCTCACGAATCATATCACATCAAAGTTCATAGGGGAATTATGGCACAGACTTGAAAATGTATTCAGTGAATATTATCATATCACATCAAAGTTCATAGGGGAATTATGGCTCGGTGATATGGCTGAATTAATTAATAGATATCATATCACATCAAAGTTCATAGGGGAATTATGGCGGATCACTTCCTTTCTTAAATCCCATATAATCATATCACATCAAAGTTCATAGGGGAATTATGGCTGATTTTCTAAAGCCAATTCGCCCGTTTGGATCATATCACATCAAAGTTCATAGGGGAATTATGGCATCTTATAAAAGTATTCAATAAAGTAATAAATCATATCACATCAAAGTTCATAGGGGAATTATGGCACGCTCAGCATTACCATGCTAACAACTTTAATCATATCACATCAAAGTTCATAGGGGAATTATGGCATAGGAGGGTGGTGTATGGACGTTTAATTCGATCATATCACATCAAAGTTCATAGGGGAATTATGGCGTCAATTGGTAACTTGAAAAACGCAGCTGCATCATATCACATCAAAGTTCATAGGGGAATTATGGCTAACTCGCTAAAGTTGTCCTGCGTTTGTGTATCATATCACATCAAAGTTCATAGGGGAATTATGGCGAATTTTTCTTTAGGAAACCAATTCCCATCATCATATCACATCAAAGTTCATAGGGGAATTATGGCGTAATTTAACACACGTCTTTAAGCAATAGAATCATATCACATCAAAGTTCATAGGGGAATTATGGCAGCAGAGCGAGTCTCCTTTTCTTTGTTTTTATCATATCACATCAAAGTTCATAGGGGAATTATGGCCTAATCTGTTGGTGCAGGTTAGCTTTTTTTAATCATATCACATCAAAGTTCATAGGGGAATTATGGCCAATATTTTATAGGTGCATCATTAAATTTCATCATATCACATCAAAGTTCATAGGGGAATTATGGCTGTATCAAAATTAATAGGTGTGTTTAAATTATCATATCACATCAAAGTTCATAGGGGAATTATGGCTTTCCCACCGGCCTTATTTCATGATCTTGTATCATATCACATCAAAGTTCATAGGGGAATTATGGCTCAGAGATCGCAGGGATAAGAATCGAAAACATCATATCACATCAAAGTTCATAGGGGAATTATGGCGCCTAAGATTGTATACACAAGTGGTACTCAATCATATCACATCAAAGTTCATAGGGGAATTATGGCATCTCATTCATGTTTAATGGTGGTAGGTCAATCATATCACATCAAAGTTCATAGGGGAATTATGGCGGTGAATATAACAACCGCTTATGGGAATTAATCATATCACATCAAAGTTCATAGGGGAATTATGGCTATTTATTGACTTTAGTTTAGCATTCACATCAATGCCTTAACTTCCTCTTTCTTATATATTATTCGCTAAAATCTGATATAATTAGGTTAAGAGAATAATAGGCTAAGGACGATCGCTCAGCCTTAACTTCTGAAACGAAGGGGATGATGCCAATGAAATGAAAGAAATACAGTTCCTAACAAAGGCTCTCTTATTCGTGAAGCAGGGAGAGCGTGTTGTTTGATACAACTTTGCTAATGGCGATAATAGTTTTTATAGTAGCTTTATTAGGCTGCATGAAAACTATCTTAGACTTAATCAGGAGTATCATTGATTTATCTAAGGAAATCGTTACGGCAATTGTAGAGTTCGAGAAAATTTTCGCAAATAAAACAACCGTCCAGACCCCAATCTGAACGGTTAAAGATATTGAGGATTAAACCTCTTTTAAAAATAAACCAAGTAAGGTTGAGCGAAAAAACTTCGCTTATTGTTCTCAAGAGACATGGCTGTTCGCTCAGTCACTGTCTCTCTTTTTTTCCCTAACTAAATTATAGCAAACATCCCAAAATGAATCAAGCCTTTTGGATGGTAATATCATCGATAATTATTGCTTTGTGATGTATTTGGTGCATATAATTCTCAGCTATTATTAATAATTTAATTCGCTAATTCAATCTTATGATCACTGTAAAGAAAGTAAGCAAATCAAATTATTTTTTCAAGCAATAAAAACCACAAGAATTCACAAAATTACTATCTAACCCACTAAAACAAGCTAAAAAAACACTCTGAAATACCATTATAACCTTTGCTATTAAAGGGTTTAAGGAGTTCTATCATATAGACGAATTAACAAAACTCTGTTAAGATTAAATCAAAGATAGAAGTATCTAATATGAAAGGAGGCATAAAAATGAAGGAAGAAATATCATTGGAAGCAGTATTCTTAGCAGTTAATGAATTAGCTCAACACGTTACCCAACTAGATGAGCGCTTGAACGGAAAAATTGACTCTTTAGATGAACGCTTGAACGGTAAAATCAACTCTCTAGGTGAGGATTTGAACGGAAAAATTGACTCTCTGGATGAGCGTTTAACTGGTAAAATCGATTCTTTAGGTGAACGCTTGGGCGGTAGATTGGATTCTCTCGAGGCACGTTTTGATAATATGGAAATAAACACAAAACAAGAATTTGATAAAGTTCACGATAAACTTGACGTAATGGAAACACAAATGACAATCTTTGCTGGCAATTTATCGAAAACACAAGCCGAAGTAATGGTCTTAAAAAATGCAACATAACATTATAATTCTCAAAAAAAGTGACATACTCCGTTTTGGATGAGCAGTATATGCTATCTAAAACAGAGTATTTTTTATTTCATTAAATTACGCCACTAAATAAAATGTCGTATTTAATCAAGTTTGACCACTACAAATTACCGATTAATACTTCCATTACCTATAGTCGAATGTTAAAATAAAAGAGAATGATTAAATTTTGGACCAAGGGATTGAATAATATTGGAAAAACAACTAAAGTATCGGTCGACGATAAAATCAAGACCTTATTTTTATAATGAAACAAAAAGCCTTGCAGAGCTTATTTTACAAGGATTAAATGATGTTGAAATAAAAGAAAAAGTACTGATTGAAAATATTCTACAGATAAATTCAGAAGCTCGAAAAAAAGAAGTTGCGTCAACAATTTTAAAAAGATTAGCAGTATTGGATGCATTTTTAATGAATAAAATGACAAATGGTGATGTTGAAACAAGTAAAGTGATTGTTCTCTATGCGATTTTGAAGACAGATCGCTTGTTTTTTGAGTTTATGAATGAAGTGTTTCGAGACAAGCTGACCTACCAAGAGATGGTTATTACTGATCGTGATTTTTATACATATTTTGAATCGAAGCGCCAACAAAGTAAGAGCGTTGCTAAATGGGTTGATTACACGTTTTATAAATTACAACAAGTTTATATTCGAATTCTTTTTGAAGCGGGTTTAATGAAAAATCAAAAAGGTGACCGTGAACTTGATGTTCCGGTCATTAATCCTGATGTGATTGATCATATTGTGAATCTTGGTGATGAAAAATTTATACATGCTATGATTGGAGGCGAATAAAAAGTGAAGACAATCAATGAGCGGCTAGATCAAGTTTTGCCTAAAATAACAAACCCATCTTTTAGAGAAAATAGAGGATTAGGAAATGAGGTGGGCTATCATATTTTTGATTACGAGCCTGAATATGAAATGCTTGTAAGAGACCATGTTAAGTATCTTAAAGAACAAGTCAATCATGATTTATCTAACCAAAAAATTATTGAATTTGATTTGTATGAGATGGTTTTAGAAATACTTGATGATAAGGGTTATTTAGAAAAAAACTTTGTCATGGAACAAAAAAGAGATAGTGAATTTGTCTTGAATGCAACGAAGAAGTCACTGAGGCTGACATTAAATAATGATCTGATGATTAAATATATTGCCGATCGCATCGAAGACAATGCTATCATTTTTATAACGGGAGTAGGGAAGGCATTTCCGATTATTCGCTCTCATGTGATTTTAAATAATTTGTTTAAAGCAGTTAGGCAACTCCCTGTTGTGATGTTTTTCCCCGGGCGTTACGATGGGCAAGAGTTACGTTTGTTTGGTGCAATAAAAGATGATAATTACTATCGTGCATTTCAATTAGTAGAATATTAGGGAGGGAACAAGATGCAAATTGCAAAGATGTTTAAACGTTCAATTAACCGTGAAATAAAGGGTGTTGTCAAAGTTGGACAAGACGTTGATGCGAATATTTATCAGGAGTTAGAAGAGTACGTTGTTACAGATGAATTACATAAACATATTGGTGAATTTTTTGCTGCTTATCGCAAAGGTATTGAGACGAATACAGATGAAATCGGTGTCTGGATTTCTGGCTTTTTTGGTTCGGGTAAGTCCCATTTTTTAAAAATTTTATCCTACTTAGTTGAAAATCGAAAAGTTGGGGACAAATATGCAATTGATTTTTTTGAGGAAAAAATCCACGATCCAAAGATTTTGGAAGACTTCAAAAAAGTAAGTGAAGTCACAACGGATGTGATCCTGTTTGATATTGATGCAAAGAGTGAGTCTGATTCGATGGCGAATAAAGATTCGATTGTAAAAGTGCTCAATAAAGTGTTTAACGAAATGCAAGGATTTTGTGGAGCAATTCCGTGGATTGCCGAAATTGAACGGAGCATGCAAAAAGACGGACGCTATGACGTCTTCCGAGAAACATTTGAAACAATTTCTGGCAACACTTGGGAGGATTCGAGAGAGGATTTCTATTACGAAGAAGATGCCATTATTGAAGCGTTGTCAAAATCAACACAGATGAGTGAAGAGACGGCGAGAAATTGGTTTGAACGAGCTGAACAAGATTATACGATTAGTATTGAACGGTTTGTTAAACGCGTAAAAGAATATCTCGATTCAAAAGGGAAAGATCATCATATCGCATTCTTCATTGATGAGGTCGGTCAATATATCGGTGATAACTCACATGCGATGCTGAACTTACAAACGATCGTGCATGAATTTGGTCGTCAATGCCAAGGAAGAGCTTGGATTGCTGTTACGAGTCAAGAAGATATTGATTCAGTGTTAACAGTAAAGGGAAATGATTTTTCAAAAATTCAAGGACGCTTTGATACAAAACTAAGTTTGTCGAGTGCCTATGTCGATGAAGTGATTAAAAAGCGTATCCTTGTAAAAAATGAACATGGTAGCCAAACGCTTGGTGAAGTGTATCGTCAAAATCAATCAATCTTACAAAGTATTTTAACGTTCACTGAAAAAAGTGCTGAAATGAAACAATATCGGGATGAGCAAGATTTTATTGATGTTTATCCATTTATTCCATATCAATTTAACTTACTCCAAAAAGTATTTGCTGGTGTGCGAATTCACGGCGCGTCTGGTCGTCACTTGGCTGAAGGTGAGCGTTCATTATTAAGTGCTTTCCAAGAGTCAGCGATCCGATTTTCTGCAGAATCAGAAGGGAAGTTAGTTCCTTTCTCTGCATTTTATGAAACAATTGAAACATTTCTAGAACATAGTATTCGCGGTGTGATGATTCATGCTGAAAATAACGATAAATTAGATGGTTTTGATGTTGAAGTATTAAAAGTGCTTTTCTTAATCAAATATGTCAAAGAGCTTCCAGCTAACCTTGATAATTTAGCAACGTTAATGATCGATCATCTTGATGTTGATATCATCGATTTAAAGAAGCGGATTGAGAAGTCTCTCGTTCGTTTAGTTGGTCAGACATTGATTCAAAAAGATGGCGATCAATATACGTTCTTAACGAATGATGAACAAGACGTTAATCGTGAAATTAAGCATATGCAAATTGAATCAACAGAAGTTGTTCAAAAGATTGGTGAGGATATTTTTGACGGGATTTATCGTGATCGTAAATACCGTTATTCAGCTAAATATAATTTTGATTTTAATGCCTTTATTGATGATCGTCCTGTTCGGACACAATCGAGCGATATTGGGATTCGTATTTTAACACCATACGCAGACGCATCGATGAATTACAACGAGTATGAGCTAAAAATGATGTCAGCGAGGGAGAATAATGTCATCGTTAAATTACCTGCTGATACGTCCTATCTCGATGAAATGGAAGAGATTTTAAAAATCCAAGCCTATATGAAAGTAAAAAGCGGTACATCAGTATCACAGGTGATCGAGGATATCAAAGTTAAGAAGGCGCGAGAAGTGACCGAACGAAGAGAACGTGTGACAACATTTGTCAAAGAAGCCTTAAAACATGCAGAAATCTATGTCAACTCACAAATGCTTGAGATCCAGAAGAAAAATCCGGTTGATCGAATCAATGATGCTTTTCGGATGCTGATCAAGGCGCTTTATCATAAATTAGATCAGATCAAGCCTTCGATCGATACAGCTAATGATTTAACAGAGATTTTAACTAGCTCAACTCAGTTAACGATGGATAGTGAGAGTGAAGAGAATTATTTAGCGATCAAAGAAGTTGATAATTATGTCACACGTCTAACGAACCGCAATCAAAATTTATCGGTAAAAAGTATGACAACGTATTTTGCTAATTTACCTTATGGTTGGATTGAACTGGATACAACAGGGATTCTACTACAGTTATTTAAAGCACAAGAAATCAAATTAATCTTAAATAGTAGTCAACTTGAATTAAATGATCCGAACTTGATTAACTATTTAACGAAGCGTGACTATGTTGATCGTGTCATTGTTAGAAAACGCGAACGGATTTCAGAAGTGTTACTAAAAAATGTTCGAGATTTAACGAAAGAAATGTTCGGTATTTCTGCGTCACCTCAAGATGAAGATGGCTTAAAAGATCAATTTAATGATTTTCTTAACAATGAAAAGAGTCGATTGATTGAACTTTTAGCAAACTATCGTCATCAATATTATCCTGGTGAAGATATTTTAAAAAATGGAAAAGCATTGATTGATGACATTCTAACGATCAATGATACGTCAACATACTTTAAAAAGTTAAGAGAGTTACGTCATGACTTGATTGATTATGCAACTGAAGTTAAGCAGATTAAAGGTTTCTTTGAAAATCAACAGCCGATCTATGATGAAGCGAGAAAACGATTGGAAATTTTCGATCAAAATCGAACGTATATCACTGATCAAAAAATGAAAGCAACAGTAGCGAGCATGGAATCGATTATGAATCAGGCAGAACCATATAGTCGAATTCAAGAACTTCCTTCCTTAAATCAAATATTTGATGATCAATTTATTGAAATTATAGAGAGCGAATGTGCACCAGTCCGCAAAGCAATCAAAAATGATTTAGCTGAAGTGAACAAAGAAATGGAAGCAAATCAAGAATGGAAAGAGGTTTTCTCTGGTACTTTCCGAGCAAGGTTTCAAACGTTGCTTGATCGATTAGAGCGAGTAAACAGCATATATGAAGCAATTGCAATTGAAGTTGAAAGTGATCGTTTGAAAGTCCGTTGCATTCAGGAAATGTATCAGTATAGACCAGATCCGATTGAAACAGGTACTGGTGATGATACCGGTGAGAAAACTCCACCTAGACCATCTGTTGTTAAAGAACGGAAAATCAAAACGATGAGTAAAAATGCAGTTATAAAAGGATCGAAAACATTCCACTCAAAACAAGATATTGATCAATTTGTTGAAGAGCTAAGACAGCAATTACTTGCTGAACTTGATGAAGACACAACGATTAATCTTGTTTAAACATAATCAAGTAGGACAGTCTATCATTCGATAAATTGTCCTCACTTGATCAGAAAATCATGAATGGGAGGTAAGGAGATGGATAAAGCAGCTATCAAAAAGTTTGCGGTATCTGCACGAAAAAAATTAATCGAAGCTGTTGAACAAAAAGCATTTGAATTAGGCATTACTGCAGATGAGGTTAAAGATGCAGAAATCTATCAAGATGGATTTTTAATTAACGGTATTTTTTATAAAAAGTATCAAATTAATCAGCGTGGGAAATTGCTGAAAGAGATGGAGCAAAAAGGCTACGACCAAGTGATTGAAGAAGTTGCTTATACGTGGTTTAACCGATTGATTGCCCTTCGTTTTATGGAGGTCAATGATTATTTACCAACAGGGATCCGAATTTTTTCCTCGATTGAAAAAGGTAAAAAAGAACCAGACGCTTTAACAGAAGTTGAGTTGTTAATTGATGACTTAGACCTCGAAGTGGAAAAAGTCTACGAACTTCAAGATGCAAACGATGATGAAGATTTGTTTAAGTATATTTTTATTAAGCAATGTAACAAGCTTGGTGAAATGATGCCAATGATGTTTGAAGCGATTGAAGACTATACCGAACTCCTATTGCCAAATAATCTATTAGCTGAAACATCAGTTATCCACGATATGGTGACGGAAATTGATGAAGCGGACTGGACGAAAGAAGTCGAAATTATTGGTTGGCTCTATCAATACTACATATCTGAAAAGAAAGATCAAGTTTTTGCTGATTTGAAGAAAAATAAAAAGATTAGTAAAGAAAATATCCCAGCTGCAACTGAACTATTCACACCGAGATGGATTGTTCAATACATGGTTGATAATTCATTAGGCCGTCTGTGGTTAGAATCACATCCGAACGAAACATTACAGGGTAAACTACCTTATTATTTAGAAGCAGCTGAGCAACCTGAAGATGTGATTGAGCAATTAGAGTCTCTTAAAGACCCTAATTTAAAATTAGAAGACATTAAATTCCTCGATCCATGTATGGGTTCGGGTCATATTCTTGTTTATGCCTTTGAAGTTTTTGTTGAATTGTATAAATCACAAGGTTACCGCGAACAAGATATTCCGAAACTGATTATTGAACATAATTTATACGGTTTGGACCTAGATCCACGAGCGGCCCAATTAGCATACTTTGCTGTCGTGATGAAAGCAAGAAGCTTTTCTAATCGTTTATTTGATCAGCCAATTGAAACGAATCTTTATTGGATTGAAGACAGTTTACAAATCACAGAACAAGACGTGGATCTGTTTGTTGGTGACACTGATTTAAGAGAAGACTTTACCGAATTATTAGAGACTTTTAAAGATGGGAAATTACTAGGCTCGATTATTGAAGTGCCAGAGCTTGATTTAATTGGTATAAAAGAACGAGTTCATTATTTTGAGCAGAACCAAGTGGATGATATCTTTGCCTTGGATTTTAAAGAAAACAAGTTACCGATTATAGAAAGAATTATTGATCAAGCAATTGTTTTAGAGCAGAAATATGATGTTGTCGTGACCAATCCGCCGTATATGGGACGGAAAGGTATGAAGCCAGAGCTTACAAAATATTTAAATAAGAATTACCCTACTACTAAAAGTGATCTATTTTCTGCAATGATGGAAAGGATTGAGAGTTTAGTTACTGAAAATGGATTTTCTGCATTAGTTACCATGCAGTCATGGATGTTTCTATCCTCCTTTGAAAAGTACCGTCAGCATTTACTAGATAATTATTCGATTGTGACGTTAACGCATATGGCTAATATGGTAATGGGAATTGCATTTGGGACAGCTGCAACTGTGTTTAGAAAGAAAGTACCTGACTATAAAGGTGTTTTTCAATATATTAAGTATGAAGATATTGTAGATGAGAAGCCTTATGAATTTCCTATTATAAAAAATCGTTATTCTACAATTTCAGGAGAATCATTTTCAGATATTCCAGGTTCACCAATAGCATATTGGGTGAGTGAACAGTTGTTAAAGGCCTTTAATGTTGGCGAGATTATCAAAGGAAAAGGCGACACGCGTCAGGGGATGGCTACTTCTGATAACAATAGATTTTTAAGGTTATGGTTTGAGGTTAACACGAAAAATATTGGATTGAACTATAGTAATTCTAATGATGCTAAAGAATCAGGAAAAAAATGGTTTCCATATAACAAAGGAGGTTCATTTAAAAAATGGTATGGAAATAGAGATTATCTAATTAATTACAAAAATGATGGCGAAGAAGTAAAAAACCTTGCGTCTAGCAAATATAAATCATTCACTAGAACTATTAAAAGCATAAGTGAATATTTTAAATCAAGTATTAGCTGGTCAAAAATATCAAGTGGGAGTATTGCTTTTCGATACTATCCAGAAGGTCATATTTTTGATGTAGCAGGTTGTTCAATCTTTTTTGAGAATGAAGAAGAAAAAATATTTTCATTAGGCTTTCTAAATTCTAAGGTCGTTCATCAATTGCTAGAAATTTTATCACCTACATTAAATTATGAAGCAGGAGATATTGCTAAATTACCAATAATTTATGATCAAGCTCACTTTAATGATGTTCAATCTTTTGTAGAAATAAATATTAATTTATCCCAGAGTGACTGGGACTCTTTCGAGACGTCTTGGGATTTTGAAACACATCCATTTATCGAATTTCAACAAGAATCAACTAAAATATCAGATGCTTTCTCAAACTGGCAGATGGAAGCGGAAAATCGATTCCAAACGTTAAAAGCAAATGAAGAAGAATTGAATCGAATTTTTATTGATTTATATGGTTTACAAGATGAGTTAACACCAGAAGTAGAGGATAAAGATGTAACCATTAGGCGGGCTGATCAGCTTCGTGATGTGAAATCGTTCCTTTCCTATACAGTTGGTTTGATGTTCGGTCGATATTCCTTGGATCAGCCAGGGCTTGCATATGCTGGTGGTGAGTTTGATTTAACGAACTATCAAACATTTATTCCGGATGAGGATAATGTGCTTCCAATTGCGACAGACGTTTATTTTGAAGATGATATTGTTAACCGTTTAATCACGATCATTAAAACAATCTTTGGTTCCGATCACTTAGAGGAAAACTTAGATTTTATCGCAGATACGTTAACGCGTCGTGCGAATGAAACGTCAAGACAACGCATTCGCCGCTATTTCTTAAAAGAATTTTATAAAGATCATGTTCAAACATATCAAAAGCGACCGATTTATTGGTTATTTGATAGCGGAAAACAAGATGGTTTTAAAGCGTTAGTCTACTTACACCGTTACAAACCTGATCTTGTTGCAAGGGTTAGAACGTCTTACTTACATGCTCAAGTAAAGAAGTATCAAGATGAAATGACACGATTAGATTATGTTTTAGAAGCGGATGTTTCGAAAACTGAACAGACAAAAGCTAAAAAGCTGAAAGAAGTTTTACAAAAACAAGTTCAGGAATGTTTAAACTATGATCAAGTCATCGCTCACGTTGCGCATCAAACGCTTGATTTGGATTTAGATGATGGGGTAAAAGTCAACTATGCCAAGTTTCAAAATATCGAAGTCCCACAAGGTGAAGGAAAAAAGCCACTAAAAGCAAATGTCTTAGCTAAGATTTAATCAATGAGGTAGAAAGTGATTTCTACCTCTAATGTTTTAATAAAGGTTGTGAAATGATGAAGTTAAAAGAAGTCCATCGTAATTTAAATGAAATTTTTAATCAAAAACTGACAAATCATCGTAGGCGTCACATTGTTTTCTGGTATGACGAACAAGGGGAGTTTAAAGAAGATTTTGAAGAGATTCAACTCGATCATGTTCGTAAATGGATTTTAACAAAAAACAATCTATTTGCAACAAAATATGAGTTAGAAAAAAATGATCCAGATTCACATTTTTTAATTTACGCTAATTTTCCTAAACCATTGCCACGTGAAGATTGGTTATATGACCAATTAAAACTCGGTCATGAATTTGCGACTGATAAAACAACGAACACGATGCGTGAGCTAGGTGTGAATGATGATTCATTAAGGATGATATTTAAACATTATCAACCATTTTTTAACAATAATCAGCGTACACAGGCTTTTCATAAATTTAAAGTTGAATCATATACGGAAGAAATCGTTGATTTAACTGTATTAGCCACTTTAGTAAAAAGTCCAATTAATACTCTAGATGAAGTCTTAAAAACAATCTTTCGTAAACATTTGGCTGGAGATCATTCAACTATCGATTCGATTCGTAAATATGGGGATGAGACCAGGTTTTGGGCTCTAATTGAAAAATATTATGCTTATGTAAATCATGATAAGTCTATAAATACATTGCTTACTTTTTTAATTTTAACTTATCTTAATGAACAAAACCATGGATTAACTATTCCTGTACAGTGGGAAGGTTATATTGGCAAGCGGATCACGAATATTGTCGTATTTATTGATCAGTGGATGAATCATCGAACGGATCGATTAGTTTATAATGAATTGTCTGACCAAATTAGCTCAAGATTGAATGTTGATCAAGTTGCTCAACAATGGGACATTCATGTGATAAAGGATCTCGATTCATTTCAAATCTTTGATCAACTGATTATTAACTTTTTGGTTGAACAATTAATAGAAGATTTAAGTGACTATGATTTCTACTCTGATCTATTAGTAACGAGGAGAAGGCTTCACTGGTATCAAGAGTATCAACATGAATACGAGGCCATTTTCCATGCGCTTAAATTAAAACAATTATTGCATGAACTTAATGGTTTTATCCCAGAACAACCAGCAATCGAAATGTTTAAGGCTTACGCTGATCATTATTATCAAATCGATCAAGCTTATCGCAAGTTTTATCTCTTGTATGATCAAGTTGAAAATAAAGACCGGATTCATCCATTGCAAGAAAAAGTCGAAAATCTGTATGTTAATCAGTTTATCGAAGATTTAGCTTTAAAATGGACTGCTAGCTTGAAACAATTAGATCATTTGAACTGGCCGATCAATGGGATTAAACAACAACAACATTTCTATCAAGAATGGGTTAAGCCATATCAAGAACAGGGAGAGCGTGTTTTTGTCATTATCTCTGATGCGTTACGTTATGAGATTGGCAAAGAGTTAATTGATGTCTTAAACAATGAGCGGAAAGCATCAACAGAAATCACTGCTGTTCAAGGCGTATTGCCGTCATATACTCGTTTAGGAATGGCGACATTATTACCTTACCGAGAACTTGAGTATCTACCTGATGGTCGTCTGTTTGTTGATGGTAAAAATAGTGCAAGCATGATTGAGCGGGGGCAAATTTTAGCCGAACAGGTTGAAGATTCATTAGTTGCTTCATATCAAGATTTAATGGGTTTGAATCGAACAAAATTGAGGGAAACACTTTTAGGTAAAACCGTTGTTTATATTTATCATAATACAATTGATGCGCGTGGCGATCATGCGACTACAGAAGGGGAAGTTTTTTCAGCGACTGAAGAAGCAATCAATGATATTCGCTTACTTGTTAATCGATTGGTGACAGATATTAGTGCCTCTAATATTCTGATTACTGCCGATCACGGTTTTTTATATCAAAGAGATCAGCTTGTAGATAGTCAAAAGTTACCGAATAAAGTGGATCAAGCTCTGATGACTAAACGAAGATATGCCTTGATGAATGAAGCAATAGAATTAGAAGGTACTTTAACATATTCATTGGATTATCTATTAAATCAGAATCAAGAATTATTTGTCACTGTTCCTAAGGGGATCAATCGATTTGCGATTCAAGGGTCAGGTGCAAATTATGTTCATGGTGGTGCGATGCTACAAGAAATTGTCCTTCCAGTGATTGCTTTTAAAAATGACCGCAGCAAATCGTTGAAGAACTTAGTGAAAAAAGTTGATGTGAAAATTACGACACCAAGCAGAAAAATTACTAGTCCAATTACATTTTTAGAGTTTCTTCAAATTGAAAAAGTAGCTGATAAGCGATTACCAAGAAGACTCCTTGTGTATTTTGAGGATGAGCAAGGGAATCGAGTATCAAGTGAGAATATTATTATCGCTGATAGAACGATTGCTCAGGTGGGAGAGCGGACATATCGCGAAAAATTTGTCTTTAAATCAGAACAATATGATAAGCGAAAAAATTATTACCTTGTTCTGATTGATGAAGAAACAGAAAAAGAGTACGAACGTTATACGTTTTCGATTGATATTACATTGTAGTTTTATAATGCAAATATTTGAAGTCCAAGCAGCTAGAGTTGGGCTTCAATTTTCTTTCTAAATGACGAAGAGCTACCGATCAAATAGTCGATTAATTTAAATAATAAAATCATGTTGAAAAAGGATAGGAATTGAAAGGATTAATGCTTAAATAATAAAAACAAGCTAAAAAGCGCCCGGAAATTCCATTATTCTCCTTGATAATAATGGATTTATGGAGATCTTAATCATAGAAGAATTAATAAAATTCTGCTAAAATCAAATCAAGAAATGATCGAATTTAGTCGTATTATTTAATATGATTGGAGGCGAAAAAATGGGGAAAGAAATAACTAATAAAGCAATATTCTTAGCGGTTAATGAATTAGCCCTATATGTGTCGCAAGTGGACGAACGCTTGAACAGTAGAATGGACGCTCTCGAGACGCGGATTGAGACGATGGATAAAGACATTAAACAAGAGTTTAGCAAGGTCAATGAGAAAATTGACGTCGTAGATACACAACTAGTGATTTTATCCGAAGGTTTAACAAAAACCCAAGCTGAAGTAAAAGTCCTTCAAAATGTGAAGTAATATAATTATGGTGACATACTCCGTTTTGGATGAGCAGGATATGCTATCTAAAACAGAGTATTTTTTTGCAGTTTTACAGTTGATTTGAGGTCTAAATATTTCAGTTATGATCTGCTAGATTTATTTTGTTTGATTAATTGACAGAAAGTGAGCGACAAGGATACAATGGGCAAGGAACTTTTTTGGCACAGTTACCTGTTTTGATCATTCATAGAAAAAACTTATAGATCAATGATCTTCAATCGGTAAAAATAAACATGAAATTTGGAGTGGTAGCAATGTATTCACTTTTACTTATACTTATTTACATAGCATTTATTAGTCTTGGGCTTCCTGATTCACTGCTAGGTTCAGCATGGCCTGTGATACATAATGATTTGAGTATTCCAATATCTTATATGGGAATTATTTCGATGGTTATTTCAGGTGGAACGATTGTGACAAGTCTTCTGTCTGATAAATTAACAAAGAAGTTTGGCACCAGGATGGTAACAACTGCTAGTGTATTTCTTACAGCGATTGCTTTGTTGGGTTTTTCTTTTGCAAGTCAGTTTTGGATGTTGCTTGTATTTGCGATTCCTTATGGTCTAGGTGCAGGCGCGATTGATGCAGCATTGAATAATTATGTTGCACTCCACTATTCTTCAAAGCATATGAACTGGTTACATAGTTTTTGGGGAGTAGGGGCGGTTATCAGTCCTTTTGTTATGAGCTATGCTTTGACAAACTTGACTTGGAATAACGGATATCGCATTGTCGGTCTTATTCAGCTTGGGATCGGTCTACTTCTAATTGTCACTCTTCCTGTTTGGAAGGTTAATCAACGAGAAGAAGCAAGTCAAACAAAGAGTATTGGATTAATTGATGCCTTGAAAATCAAGGGAGTTCCTTATCTTCTAACTGGTTTTTTTGCCTATTGTGCTGCAGAGGCAACTGCGATGTATTGGGCGAGTACTTATTTAGTTGAAGTGAAGAACATAACAGTAGAACAAGCAGCCCAATTTGCATCACTGTTTTATATCGGGATAACTGCAGGTAGATTTTTAAGTGGTCTTATTGCGAATAAGCTTGGAGACCGGAAAATGATTGTTTTCGGTACCTTGATCTTATCCTGTGGCATTATTTCTTTGCTGATTCCTACAGGAAATCCAACTGCCTCACTTGCCGGATTTGTTATTATTGGCTTCGGATGTGCGCCAATCTATCCTAGTATTATTCATTCGACACCAAGTAATTTTGGTGCAGAGCATTCTGGCGCAATTATCGGTATTCAAATGGCAAGTGCTTATGTCGGTGCAACTTTTATTCCGCCGCTATTTGGATTTCTCGGTCATTTGACGAGCTTTGCAATCCTACCTGTCTATCTATTCATTTTTGTTATTTTAATGATCATTATGACAGAAATGACATTTAGAACAACAGCAAAAAAGGCTGATCTGGTTTAAGGCGCAGTTTCAGTTATGATCTGATTTTGCCTTTCATGTTAATTAATATTGGTGAGGTATTTTAGAAAAATGATAAACAAGTAACTAAAGGTGCTTGTTTAACAGATTTTCAGATAAATAATGCAAAAACAACCTGAATTCTTCAGCTGTTTTTTAAGTTTAAACCTTGATATATCAGGGTTTTGGCTGTTTTGTCTCTAGACAATCAACAGATTATTTGTTATCATAAAACTATAAAAAAAGTGTCTGAACATGTAAAATGATCAAAAATAGAAGGAGGGTGTTTTGAAGTGCGTAAAGAAGTAACAAATGAAGAAATTTTAAGTGCGGTTACTGAGTTGATCACGAGTCAAACTAATTTAGAGCATAAGTTTACTGAGTTAGCAACGAGTCAAACTAATTTAGAGCATAAGTTTACTGAGTTAGCAACGAATCAAACTAATTTAGAGCAAAGCTTTACTGAGTTAGCAACGAATCAAATTAATTTAGAGCGAAAAATTGATGAAACAAGAGTAGAATTAAAAGAAGATATAGCAAAGTTAGATCACAAAATGGACTTGATTGATCAAAAGTTTATGTTAACAAATTATGATCTTAGGACAGCTCAGGCAGAAATTAAAGTCTTGCAACGAGGGGTTAATTAATTTTAAGCTAGAGGTTGGAAGGGTTTTTTAACTTGAGTAAAGATGTAACAGACGGATATTAGAAAGCTGCAAAGCGAATACAACTTAATTTAAGATAAATGGAAAACCCAAACCAAAATTAACGGTCTGGGCTTTATTTTTGTCTAAATATAATTAATGATTCAATGGCCAGCCTTTAGAATTGTTGACAATTTGAAAACCTGGCTGATCGCCAACGTAGAAATATTGAATCCAAACACCGTCAAGGAAATCCTCACGACTATCAAGTAAGATATCAATATCCTTATCTGTTTTAACAATTTCATCATGTTCTGTTGGTGTATCAAGCTTGAAATCATAATGTGCGTGGTTGCCATGTATTTCAGTGACGTAAACGCGAATCATTTTATCATCTGCTTCTTCTGTCGCGAGAATTTTCTTTAATTCTTTAGCTGCATTTCGATTAATTTTACATTTCATTATTACCGGCTCCTATCTATTTTAAATGGTGAGTTGTATTATCTCACAAAAGCATCGGCTCTGTCATTATATCAGTTCCTAGTCTTTTTCATTCAAATTAGTAAAGGGATACCCTTTGTTAAAAAGAGTACCCCTTTGGTTTAAAGTAACAGATAATTTTTATTATATTTCCCGTTTGTTTCGGGTGGGAAATTGCTTAAATTGTTCATTGTTAGTAAGCGTTGTGGAATAACATAAACTTTTTAAAAACTTCACTTTACCGCGGTATTTTTCTACTGGATGTTCTCTAACCTAAGCAACGCAAGCCCTACCTACTCTTGCGTTCTTGCGACCCTGTAGTCGCTCCAGTTTGAATAAGCATAATCAAAAACATTGTAGAATGCCAGATTCATTTATTTGTTACTCGATCTATTAATATAGCATGTTATCGTATGTTTTGCAAATAAGATTGTGGAAATTTTTGATAATCAAAAAGTCCTAAACATGGTTAGAGACTTTTTTGTTGAAATGAGTTGATTAGTTAACACTGTCGCTGTTTACATTATGTCCTCTCAGTCGATAGCGCAGTAATCTCATCCCGTTAAAGATCACGACTAGAATACTTGCTTCATGGACTAACATACCGATCGACATGTTCATCCAGTCGCTGAAGAAAACACTTGCGAGTAGAATGATCACGACACCAACAGCAATGACGATATTTTGCAGCATGTTTCGGGCTGTTGATTTTGTTAAACCGAGTGCGTGTGGTAAGCGACTCATATCTGAGTTCATTAAGACAACATCTGATGTTTCAATTGCAACGTCTGTTCCACTCCCCATCGCAATTCCGATATCTGCAAGTGCCAGCGAAGGACTATCGTTTACACCATCACCAACGAAGGCAACAATTTGACCTTTCGCCTGTAGCTTTTGTAAGTAAGCTGCTTTATCTTCAGGTAACATGTGCCCGTGTGCTTCAGTGAGACCGAGCTCTTTACTTACCAAATCAACTGTTCCTTGGTTGTCACCAGACAGAACGATTAAGTTTTTCACGCCTAAACGTTTTAATGCTTGAAGGTCTTTTTTCACACCTGGTCGAATTTGGTCACGGATTCCCATCAAGACTTTCAATTTGCCATCAACTGCGGTTAAGACTAAAGAATTTCCGTTTTTCTCAAATGCCCAAATATCTGCTTCAGCTTGTTCGTTTAATGTGACATTTTCTTGTTCCATTAGAGCAACATTACCGATCGCAATGCGGTGTCCGTTAACGGTAGCAACAATTCCACCACCTTTTACAACTTCTGTATCTTCTACTGTTGAGAAGGTTGTTTCGCCAATATCTTTTAAGACAGCTTTTGCGAGCGGGTGATCTGATTCGCGTTCAACACTTGCTAGATAGCCCAAGACTTCATCGATGTTTGAACCGTAATACGCTTTTTCAGCAACTTCGGGGTTCCCAACTGTTAATGTACCTGTTTTGTCGAATAAAATTGTATCGACACGGCTAAAATCGTGGATCACTTCGCTCCCTTTTAATAGCACACCATTACGTGCGCCATTCCCAATTCCGGCAACGTTTGAAACAGGAACACCAATCACTAATGCACCAGGGCACCCGAGGACTAATACAGTAATAGCTAATTCGGTGTTTCGTGAGAACAGCCAAACGATGAAAGCTAAGACTAAGACAGCTGGTGTATACCATTTTGAAAAACGATCGATAAAACGCTCTGCTTCTGACTTTGAGTCCTGTGCTTCTTCAACTAATTCAATAATCTTACCGAATGTTGTATCCTCACCAACACGATCTGCTCGAATTTGAATCGTTCCATTTTCTAAAATTGTTCCAGCAAAGACGTTTGTACCTTCGCGCTTGCTAACAGGTTCTGATTCACCGGTAATACTTGCTTCGTTAATGTGGCCTTCACCAGTTAAAACAGTACCGTCAACTGGAACTTTTGCTCCTGTTTTTACGAGTAAAATGTCACCTTCATCAACATCGTCAACATCAACCTCTTCAAATTCACCATCTTCGATTTGCTTTAGCGCACTTTCTGGTGCAATTTCAGTTAATTCTTTAATCGCTGAACGTGTTTGATTCAATGTTCGTTGTTCTAAGTAACCACCGAACAGGAACAGGAACGTAACGATTGCTGATTCCTCATAGTTTTGAATTAAAAATGCCCCAATAACAGCGATTGTTACTAAAACATCGATACTGACAACTTTTACTTTTAATGCCTGATAAGCTTGGATAGCAATCGGGGCAACTCCTAAGATTGATGCGATAATAAAAGTCGTATTGAATATCGTTACATTGTTAAAGCCAAAATGAGCGATAAAACCGATAACGATTAAAATACCACTCATCCAAGTGATTCGATTTTTTTGTCTCAATATTTTAATTTGCATAACTGCTTCCTCCTCATTTTTAGTTTGTCTATGTTTGATAAATCAACTATATCCTGTTTGCTTTAGCCGCGAATTGACGCCGATCAAGTTTTAGAAAAAATTATATTTTTTGCATAAAAAAACTAGAACTTAGCGTATTTGCATCATATATTATCTGCATAAATGTCGCTAAGTTCTAGAATTTCTAAGCTGTATGAGATTTAAATGATTAAGCAGATTTTACTTTAGATTTAATAACTGGATAGCCCATTTTCTCAATCGCTTTTTCGATTGTTTCAATTGGTGCTACATCTGCATTGAAATCGAGCTTAACTTTACTTGAGTTGAACATCACTTTCACGCTCTCTGCATCAACACCGTTAACACCTTTAACCGCCGCCTCAATTTTTTGTAAACATGATGGACATGATAATGTTTCTAATGAAATTGTTGCTTTTGACATTTTACATTCTCCTTTTATTAATGTTTTGTTTGATTAACTATAGTATAGTGCGTTTCTCAACTTCACGAATTGACCTGGATCAAGTTTTGCAAAATAAATGATATTTCTAATTAATCTATCCAAATCAATTGATAAAAAACGCGCCAACCAATGGATAATTAAACGATAACGCAGATTCAGCACCGAACAATTGATCCAGATCAATCGTTCAGTGCATTTTATTAAACATTGGACATTCTTTTGATCTTTGCATCAAAAATTGTCCGAAGTGGAACAATCGTCTGTTACCTGAATTCCAAACGTGATTGCTAGTCAGTACTAAGCAGTTATAGTATAATGAAGTTTGAATATAGTAGAAATGAGTGAGTCAAATTGCAACGAGTAACGAACTGTTTAATTATAAAAGATGAGGAAGTTTTGCTGCTGAAAAAGCCACGCTACGGCTGGTATGCGATGCCAGGTGGAAAAATGGAACAAGGCGAATCTGTCCATGAATCTGTGATCAGAGAAGTCCAAGAGGAAACTGGCCTAACAATTAAAAACCCTCAATTATATAGTGTTGCGACAATGACAAAAGCTTCTGCACCAAAACCAAAAGATGAATGGATGATGTTTACCTTCATGACCGATCAATATACGGGTCAGCTCATTGAAGAATCGCCGGAGGGTGTGCTCGAATGGATCCCGATTGCTGAGATTGACCAGATTCCAACAGCACCAAGTGACCGATTCATTCATCAATTTTTGTTAAAAAACAAACAGCATTTATATGCAAGTTTTGATTTAGATGAAAGTGATCAGTTGATTAGCTATCGATTAAATAAAAATGAATGAAGGAGGAAATAAATGATGGTAAGTAGTCAAGAGACGAAGCTCGTAATCATTACAGGCATGTCTGGAGCGGGGAAAACCGTTGCCGTTCAAAGTTTTGAGGATTTGGGATATTACTGTGTCGACAATTTACCTCCAGCTTTATTACCTAAACTAGTTGAATTAATGAAAGACGCGAATAACACGATTAATAAAGTTGCACTTGTGATGGACTTACGTGGGAGAGAATTTTTTGACTCTTTATTTGACGCACTTGATCATTTAGCCGAGTCCGATTGGTTAGAAGAACATATTTTATTTTTAGACGCGCAAGATAAAGTACTTGTCTCAAGATATAAAGAAACGAGACGAAATCACCCACTCGCACCGAAAGGACTCCCACTAGAAGGGATTAATCAAGAACGAAAAATGCTTGCCGATCTTCGTGGGCGTGCGCAATATTTTATTGACACAACGAATTTGAAACCAAAAGAATTAAGGGAAAAGATTATCGGAAAATACGGTGAGGAAAAACAAAAAATCTTCTCGATTCATTTTCTCTCATTCGGCTTTAAATATGGGATGCCGATTGATGCTGACTTAGTCTTTGACGTGCGATTTTTACCGAACCCACACTATGTCGATCATTTACAGCCACTCACAGGTTTGACGAAAGACGTGAGTGAATATGTCTTAAAATGGTCAGAAACGCAAAAATTTAATGAAAAAATGCTTGATTTATTAAGCTTCATGTTGCCACAATATAAAAAGGAAGGTAAATCACAACTGGTGATTGCGATTGGTTGTACTGGTGGACAGCATCGTTCGGTTACTTTAGCTGAACATTATTCGAAGCATTTTTCCAACCAATACATCACACACGTGTCACATCGAGACATTGATAAAAGAAAGGGACATTAAAGATGAAGTCCAAAAATAAAAAGGTCACCGTTATCGGTGGTGGGACAGGGATGCCTGTCCTTTTACGTGGATTAAAACATTACCCAATCGACCTTTCTGCGATCGTAACAGTCGCTGATGATGGTGGGAGTTCAGGAAGATTAAGAACCGAAATGTCCATGCCAGCACCAGGAGACATTCGAAATGTCATTGCAGCCTTATCTGAAGTAGAACCAATGATGGAGAAATTATTTCAACATCGATTTACAAATGGAGAAGGGCTGACGGGCCATTCGATGGGGAACTTATTTTTAGCAGCAATGACAGCTGTAACAGGCGATTTTTATACTGGGATTAAAGAAATTGCTAAAGTTTTCAAAGTAAAAGGGCGTATCTATCCAATCGCAAATCAAAATGTCTTTTTAAATGCTGAAATGCTCGACGGTGAAATCATTGTCGGCGAATCAAAAATTCCGTTAGCAAATAAACGGATTAAACGTGTTTTTGTTGAACCGAAAACAATTGTCCCATTACCGGAAGCGATCGAAGCGATTAAGCAATCGGATCTGGTCGTCATTTCGCCGGGCAGTTTATATACGAGCACGTTACCAAATTTAGTTGTCCCCCAAATTGCTAATGCATTAAGAGAAACAAGGGGAGAAGTCGTCTATGTTTGTAATGTGATGACCGAAGTGGGAGAAACGTCTGGCTATACAGCTGCTGACCATGCTGAAGCGATTGTCGAACATGTCGGTGATGGTTGTATTGACAAAATCATTGTCCATAATAAAACAATTACCGCATCTGTTGTCGAAAAATATGCAGAAGAAAATGCGGAACCAGTTAAATATGATTTAGATCGATTAGCTTCATTAGGTTTAGACATCATTGAAGCAGATATTATTGATGAACAACAAAAATATTTACGCCATGACTATAAAAAGGTGGCTGAAATTCTTTGTACGTTAATTGGTATCGATCCTAAAAACTAGGGAGGTGAGATCACCATGTCATTTGCATCCGAGATTAAAAAGGAAATGACCCAAATTGAAAATGATGATTGCTGTAAAGAAGCTGAATTAGCAGCGCTGATTCGCATGAACGGAGCGATTTCAATTGCCCGTGAATCACATGTGTTGGATATCCAAACCGAAAATGCGGCAATCGCAAGACGAATTTATACATTGATTAAATCGCTTTACCCATACCCAATTAAATTACTCGTCCGCAAAAAGATGAAGCTCAAGAAAAACAACGTCTACATCGCCCGCATCGAAGAAGGCTCAAAAGATATGCTTGAAAGCTTAAATATTTTGATTGAACCATTCACTTTTGTTCGAACGATTTCTGACAAATACTTAGCGAAAGATTGTTGCCGACGCGCTTATCTAAGAGGAGCATTTCTAGCAGGAGGGTCTGTCAATAACCCTGAAACATCATCTTACCATTTAGAAATCGCCAACGCTTACGAAGAACACAACGAGTCACTCTGTGAATTAATGAATCATTTTGATTTACGGGCAAAAATTCTCGAACGACGAAACGGGTACATTACGTACATTAAAGAGTCGGAGAAAATTACTGAATTCCTTAACTTAACTGGCGCACACCAAGCATTGTTTAAATTTGAAGATGTCCGAATTATCCGGGATATGCGAAACTCGGTTAATCGCTTGGTCAACTGTGAAACAGCTAACTTAAATAAAACAATTGGTGCAGCCTTCAGACAGGTTGAGAATATCAAGTTAATTGATAAAGTCGTTGGACTTGACACATTACCGATCAAACTGCAGGAGATCGCAAAAGTGAGAGTCGAGCACCAAGATGCTTCATTAAAGGAATTAGGTGAGTTGATTACTGGCGGGAAAATTAGTAAATCAGGCATTAACCACCGTCTGAAAAAAATTGACCAAATCGCCGATCAACTGAGACAAGATCATGGGTTGAACACTGATTTTAGTTAAATGATTATTTTTGAAAAAAGTTAAGTGGGTTCTTCAAATCAAGTCATTTATAGGTTATAATCAAGGTGTGAGTCATCATATACTTAAATAGCTAAGATGGTAAAATTGAGAGGAGCGCTTTAATATGGTTGAAAAGACAGTAGTTGTAGCGGTTGAACCAGGGTTACAAGCGGATAAAGCAGCTAAATTTGTTCGAGAGGCAAATCGTTTTGCAGCAGAAACCTTTTTAGAGAAAAAAGGCCGGCGTGTGAATGCAAAAAGTATCATGGGCGTACTTAGTCTAGCCATTGCAAGCGGCGAATCGATTACGCTATTTAGTGATGGATCGGACGGAGAAGAAGCGATTGATGCTTTAGTTGCATGCCTAGATGAGTCAAAATAAAGCTAAATTTAATAAAACATTTGTGTTACAATAAGCCATCTAAATTAGGTGGCTTATTTATTTTTGTTTAATCGGTTGATGCCTATTTTCCTTGGAGTAATATAGCAATACTAAAAGTAAAATCAAATCATAGTAGCTAATTGATTTTGAAAAATAAAGATCAATTGTAAGATTGAAACCGATTAAAGCGATACTTAATTTGTATAGAAAAGTAAAA
>DUPD01000075.1 GCA_012838505.1 Bacilli bacterium
CAACCTGTCCCCCTTCCCCATGCTAAACACATTACTGCAAACGTTGAGTACTATGGGGACTCCGTTACCATATCGTAAGTATAATACGACTTAGGTAATCCCTACCTTATAGTTAAGAGAAGATACGTGATGGTTAGGTCTTCCGTTCGACTTTTTCCTTTACTTAAGGATTGCTGAATAAGCCTTATTATAAAAGCAATCTGGCGTATCACTTTTATCTTATTCATCATGCTTAACATGATTCCACCCTAAAAGCATCAGTCTAGAATTCAAGCAGTCTAGCTTTAACCATACATCACTTGACCAATCACATCATGCTATTTTCCTTCAGTCACGTTTCCGTTAGAAGTTAGATGCTGGTCATAGAATCTTATAAGGAATTCTATGCATTATTGCCACTTCAATTAACTACTGTGTAGGCGCACGCCAGAAGGGTGATTATGCACACAAATAATTGAGGCAGCTGAGCGTTTAACCGCTTCACGGAAGATTTCCCGAGGATGGACGATAGATGCGTTCAAAGACCCAATAAAAATCGTTTGCCGATGGATGATTTGATTTTTCGTATTTAAAAATAACGCTACAAAGTGCTCCTGCTTCTGCAAGCGTAATTCTTCCATGACGTAATCAGCCCCATCCTTCGGTGAGCGAATCACATAGCGTTCAGGTACTTTAAATTGATTAATCCGATTACCTAACTCAATTGCTGCTAAAATTCCGACTGCCTTTACCATCCCAATACCTTTAATCGTCATTAGTTCTTCTAATGAAGCTTCGCGTAACAATTCTAATCCTTCAAAATGAGAGTAGACACGTCTTGCTAAATCTTGAACACTCTCCTTTCTTGTCCCACTCCCAATAATAATTGCTAGCAATTCTTGATTTGATAGAGCCGTAGCACCATACTTCATTAGTCGTTCTCGCGGACGATCGTGCTTTGGGATATCCTTCATTTTGACATGAAGTTTTGTCATCAAAGACCCCCTTTCAAACAGTATTCACCTCTATTGTATATGATTTGTATATTCAGACAACTGCGCCATTTTTATGAAACGAATGTGGTTTCAATAGTATTTTAAGCTTTTCAATCATTAAACGATAAAATCGACGTGAAAAATAGCGTCCTTTAACAATCGTTCAGAACTTTTTTCATATTACGTGGCCAGTTGTTGATAATGGTACCACAACACTAATAAATCATATGGACGACTTCTCTCATTAAATTCAGCTAGCACTGCTTTGACCTGCTGACAAAAATCGTTAAGCCCCTCTGATAATTGATTTTCTTCAACATTGAACCATTCAAGCCATTCCTGTTTGATTGAATTCGAATAACCAGATAAAGAATCTTGCCATAAAGACTTAAACTGATTGAGCCATTCTGCTTCGTTTTGACTAACAGATACTGAATCAGATTGCCAATCGCGTGCATAGACATCAAATCCACCATCAATAAACTGCTCTCCGACTTGCTTGGCGATTTCTTTGGTCGGATAGGCTGCTAGAAGTACACGATAGTCTGTGTCAGTTTCCCATATAACAGAAGGATACTTTTCAAGCAAAAAGTTCTCCTGAGCTATTTTTGCTTGCTCCAAACTTTGAAATGCGCCCGCTTGAATGACGAAGGCTGATAAACGACCTAGATCAGTTTCAATATCATCACTATCTTCACCTTCTTCATCAACATCAGTGATCACCGCTTGATCCTGATTAGGCTGAAATAAATCATCTGGAACTATTTGACCTTCACCTTGTTGACGAAAAATTGATACTAGAATCAAACCGAACACAGTACCAACTAAGACGGCAGAACTAACTGTGAGGATAAACTTTGTCCACCATCGCTTGCGTTCTCGATTATATTTTGATGAGCTTTGTCCATATTGATATGTCTCTAATTTGGTAACACTTGCTGCTGTTTCTTGATAAGCACTACTCTCTTTTTCTTGATCATCTGAACGTCGATATGTTATTTGATATTTCGAATCCAATTCTCTCACTCCAATCTAGTTAATCTTTTTCTACTCTAGCATGAAAGGAGTGAAAAAAAAGCCGACTCTTGACAACAAGAGCCGGGAAGTTTTCGTGAAATTATTTAGTTAACTAATTAAAATTGATATCATCATTATAAAAGTACCTAATTGCAACAGAACCTGTCACGCTTTCTGTCGATGTTTGTTGAATCGATAGCTGATCAATTTCGACGATCCGTGTTTGGTTGTTTAGTTCGTTA
>DUPD01000076.1 GCA_012838505.1 Bacilli bacterium
AACTGGTAGTGTGGTAACTCCATTTTACAAGAAAAGGCGATTTTTTTGAATAGTTTTTTAAAAAATAATTATAAAAAGGGCTGTCACCGAAAATCAGTTTTTACTGACTTTCTGGACAGCCCCTTTTTCTATGGTTAAATCTAAGCTATTTTCCCTATTAGTGTTGAAATTAGAGCTCTTTTAAGATATATTTTTTAATGGTATAATTTTAATATCAAATAAATTCACTACAGATTATATTGCGTTCAGTCTGTAGTTCCTATTTGATGCATATATTTAATGACTGTGGCAAATTATTAGTGGAGGTTTCCGAGATGACAAATAAGTACGCAATTGTTTTAGCAGCTGGTCAAGGAACTCGAATGAAATCTAAATTATATAAAGTACTTCATCCCGTAATGGGTTCTCCAATGGTTGAACACGTGATTAACCAGTTAGAGACGCTAGATTTAGATAAAATTATCACAATTGTTGGCCATGGGGCAGAGAAAGTTAAAGAGCAACTTGGCAACCGGACGCTTTATGCTTTTCAAAAAGAGCAGCTAGGTACAGGTCATGCTGTTCAACAAGCGGAAGATTTACTGAAGAATAAAGATGGTCTCACACTAGTTGTGTGTGGAGACACGCCATTACTGAAACAAGAAACGCTATTAAAGCTTTATAATCATCATCAAGAAACAAAGGCAAAAGTTACAGTTTTAACAGCTTCTATCGCAGATCCAACTGGATATGGTCGTGTTATACGAAACCAATCAGGTGATGTAGCAAAAATTGTTGAGCACAAAGATGCATCAGAAGCTGAACAGTTGGTAACAGAAATAAACACGGGTACATATTGTTTTGATAATCAATTTCTCTTTGATGTCTTAGATCAGGTCACGAATAATAATGCACAAGGTGAGTACTATTTGCCAGATGTGATTGAAATTGCTAAGATGGGGAATGGAAAAGTAAGTGCCTATAAAACAGATGATCCAAATGAAACAATAGGTGTCAATGATCGCATCGCACTAGCGCATGCTGAAAAATTAATGAAACAACGGGTTAATGAGTACCATATGATTAATGGTGTCACAATTGTTGACCCTGACCAAACTTATATTGCCCCATCAGTTAAGATTGCTAGTGACGTTGTTATTGAACCTGGAACAGTGATTAGAGGTAAAACAGTGATTGCGACTGGTGCAGTGATTGGGCCAAATAGTGAAATTGAGGATTGCTTAATTGGTGAGTCGACAATTATTAAACATAGTGTTGTTCACCAAAGTGAAATTGGTGTAAATGTAAATATCGGACCGTTTGCTCATGTTCGGCCCCAATCTGAGATTCATGATCATGTGAAGGTTGGAAATTTTGTTGAAGTGAAAAAATCACTTATCGAATCAGGAAGTAAAATTTCCCACTTGAATTATATTGGTGATACTGATGTAGGAAAAGATGTGAATATTGGTTGTGGTACAATCACCGTCAATTATGATGGAAAAGATAAATTTAAAACAATTATTAAAGATGGTGCATTTATTGGCTGTAACAGTAATTTAATTGCGCCAGTAACAATTGGTGAAGGTGCTATCGTTGCAGCCGGTTCAACAATTAATAAAAATGTCCCAGCTGACGCACTATCGATTGCAAGGTCAAAACAGGAAAACAAAGAGAACTATGCAAAAAAAATTAATAAAAAACCAAATAAGTGATATGGAGGTTTGACGAAATGTCAAGGGGATATCAAGATCGAACGTTGAAAGTATTTACGCTAAATTCCAACCCAGACTTAGCATTGGACATTGCAAAACAAATAGGGGTGCCTTTAGGGGAGTGTTCTGTTTCAACATTTAGTGACGGAGAAATCCAAATTAATATTGAAGAGAGCGTTAGAGGCTGTGATGTCTATGTTGTTCAATCAACCAGTGCCCCAGTAAACCGGCATATTATGGAATTATTAATTATGATCGATGCATTGAAGCGAGCATCGGCAGCAACAGTTAATGTTGTGATTCCATATTATGGTTACGCTCGGCAAGATCGAAAAGCAAAACCAAGGGAACCAATCACAGCTAAACTTGTTGCTGATATTCTACAAGTTGCAGGTGCAACGCGTGTCATTACAATTGACTTGCATGCGCCACAGATTCAAGGGTTCTTTAATATCCCTGTTGATCAGTTAGTTGGTGTTCCGATCCTAGGTGACTATTGGGAGTCGAAAGATCTAGATGAAGTTGTTATTGTTTCACCAGATCACGGTGGCGTATCACGTGCTCGACAGCTAGCTGAACGTCTTAAGGCACCAATTGCAATCATTGATAAAAGGAGACCACGACCGAATGTGGCCGAAGTTATGAACATTGTCGGTGATGTTAAAGGAAAGAAAGCAATTTTAATTGATGATATGATTGATACGGCAGGAACAATTAGTTTAGCAGCAGATGCATTAATCAAAAATGGAGCTACTGAAGTGTATGCTTGCTGTACACATGCTGTTTTATCTGGACCAGCGATGGAACGGATTGGACAATCACCAATTAAAGATTTAGTCGTGACGAATACAATTCCATTACCAGAAGAGAAAATCACTGATAAATTAACAATTTTATCTGTTGCTCCTTTAATTAGTGAAGCGATTATCAGGGTACATGAACAACTCCCTGTTAGTGTATTGTTTGATTAATTTGCAAAAAAAGTGTTTAATATGTATGACACAAAGGAATTTAACATGTTGGAAATGTTTATCACCTATCGACAAGATAGCCTAGCTTGTCGATGGAAGCATAAATTTTCGCGTTTGTTATGAGATATGATGATTGCGAATCAATATAAATGAAAAAATTTGGAGGATGAATAATTATGGCAGTAAAATTAAGAGCAGAACGTAGGGATGATTTAACAAAATCACATACGAATCAATTAAGAAAAAAGGGTTTCATTCCATCAGTTGTTTATGGTAATGACAAAGAAGCAATCACAGTTGCGGTTGAAAATATCGAGTTATTAAAGACACTTCGTGATGAAGGGCGTAATGCTGTTATCACTCTTGATATTGAGCAAGGTGAATCAGTAGAAGTTATGCTTCATGAGTATCAAATGGATCCGCTTCGTGATGAAGTCATTCACGCAGACTTCTATGTAGTTGACATGTCACAGGAGATGGACGTTACTGTTACAATTCAATTAGAAGGAGAACCAGCGGGCGTAAGAGATGGTGGTATTTTACAACAACCACTTTACGAATTACAAGTTAGAGCAACACCTGCTAATATTCCTGATCAGATTACAATTAATGTTGCTGATTTAGCGATCGGTGATGCAATTTCAGTTTCTGACCTTGATAAGGCAGAAGGTTATGAAGTGACTGAAGATCCAGATACAACAATTGTTACAATTACGGCGCCACAAGCAGAGGAAGAGCTTGAGTCTTCAGCAGATGATGAGATTGTAGAACCTGAACTTGTTGACCAAAAAGGTGATACAGAGGAAACTGAATAAGTAATAATTAATGCTAAAGAATAGGCTAACGGGTTTCCGTTAGCCTATTTAAATAGTATCACTTTATTTTTACTTGAAAAGCAAGTACAATATGATTCATATATATGCTGCTTAGAAAGATGTGAAAAAGGATGAAATGTATTGTTGGATTAGGTAATCCAGGTCGGAAGTATCAAAAAACACGTCATAATATTGGTTTTATGGTAATAGAAGAGTTGCTTCAACGCAATGGTTGGAAGTTAGATAAGAAAAAATTTAATGGGCATTACAGCATGGAGTTTGTTAATCAGGAAAAAATTATTTTACTTCAACCTCAAACATATATGAATTTATCTGGTGATTCTGTCCAACCAATGATGGACTTTTACCAAATTGAACCGGAAAATTTATTGGTGATCTATGATGATCTTGATCTGCCGACAGGTAAAATTAGATTGAGACAAACAGGCGGGCATGGCGGACATAATGGGATGCGTTCGATTATTCAATCGCTTGGCACGAAAAAATTTAATCGGATTCGAATTGGTATCGATCGTCCACAACCAGGTATGCAAGTAGTTGACTATGTTTTAAGTCATTTTTCTAAATCGGATGATCCACTTGTTGAGGAGAGTATTCAACGCTCAGCAGACGCCTGTGAAGCTTGGCTAGATAAACCCTTCCAAGATGTTATGAACGCATATAACTAACCAAATCAACATAGATTAATAAAGAGATTTATACAAATCAATCTTGTATTATGAGTTTTATTTACACGTATAATGACCTCCTGTTAGGTAATACTAGTTACTGTTAATAGAGGAGGTCGTTAGTTGTGTTGATTCATTATCGTTGTAAACATTGTCAGACTACGATCGCTGATTTAAAGCACGATCATTTGAACTTAGACAAATTGGGATTCAATCAATTAACTGATCAGCAAAAAAATCAAATGATTAAATACTATCATGCAAATGAAGCGGATGTATTTGTTATTTGCGAAAGTTGTGAGTCAGCATTGTACCATTATCCGATTTATCGAGAATTGGACTACTTTATTCATTAAAAAATGAGTAGAAAAGTAAGAAAGCTTTGGTTATGAGTAGCCAAAGCGTTTTTGCACGTACACAAAAAATTGTACGTCACATTAGGGGGATAAAAATGAGAGGGCTTGATCAATACTTAGCAAAGCATGAAGATATCGATTCGATTATCTCTGGAATCGAGGCAAATTTAGATGAACAATTAATTACTGGGCTATCTGGTTCAGCGAGAAGTGTTTGGATTGCAGCGATCCAACAAAAAGTAAACAGACGAACGCTAGTTGTTAGCAATCAACTCACACAAGCACAACAATTATATGATGATTTAACTGAAGTCATTGAATCCGACCGCGTCCATCTTTATCCAGTCAATGAATTATTGATCGCCGAAATGGCGATTGCGAGTCCTGAACTTAAAAGTCAGCGGATTAATGCACTAATCTCTTGGCTCACACATGATGATCATATCTTAATTGTCCCTGTAGCTGCATTAAAACGAATTTTACCACCAATCGACTACTGGAAACGCTTCCAGCTTGATTACAAACTTGGAGAAGTTATTGATATCGAAAATGACTTAAAGATGATGGTTAAGATGGGCTACGAACGTGTAGATATGGTTACAAATCCAGCTGAATTTAGTATGCGTGGAGGAATTATTGATATTTATCCAATCACAGAATCGAACCCGATTCGAATTGAATTGTTTGATGACGAGGTTGATTCAATTCGTTATTTTGATTTAGTGACACAACGCTCGTTAGAAAAAATTAATCAAATGACCATTAAGCCAACGAGTGAATTATTATTAGAAGAAGAGGATATTAGCCGGACGGCTGATCGACTAGAAGTTGGACTATCAAGTGCATTGAGTCAAATGCAAGATGCAAAAGCTAAAACACTTTTGCACCAAAATATTACAGGAGAGATTGA
The DNA here is from genome assembly GCA_012838505.1 of Bacilli bacterium. Lineage (GTDB taxonomy): Bacteria > Bacillota > Bacilli > Bacillales > Amphibacillaceae > Amphibacillus. The sequence goes on from DUPD01000076.1 coordinate 5,436, forward strand.
ATTACTGCGTTCGAATGAAATCTTCCAAGATCTATACAAGTACAATCGTTATTTTTATGAGAAACCAGCTAGTTTACTAGACTATCTAGGTGATGACGGATTGGTTATCTTAGATGAGATTGGTCGAATTCAGGAAACGGCTGAACAACTTGATCAGGAAGAAGTCGAGTTAATTGAAGTATTACTCGCAGATCAGCGGATTGTTAGAGACTTGACCTTGTCAAATGACTGGCTTACGATTTGGGACCAGATGAATCAGAGAAAAATTTATTTATCTGTCTTTCTAAGACACGTCGCAAATACAGCACCTAAAAATATTGTTAATCTATCGAGTCGACCGATGCAACAATTTCATGGTCAGATGAATCTTTTAAAAGGAGAAATTACTCGTTGGAGTAAAGCAAATTATTCAGTCATTTTCCTAGCTGAAACAAACGAACGAGCGGAGAAGGTTCAATCGATTCTAACAGATTACCAAATTGAGGTCGGTTTAGCTGATCAAACAACAACATTGCCAGTTAAACAACCTGTTATTATGGTGGGCAATTTATCAACGGGATTTGAATTGCCGATCCAAAAACTCGCTGTTGTAACGGATCAAGAGCTGTTTAAAACAAAAACAAAAAAACGCCAACAAAAGCGTCAAAACCTATCAAATGCTGAACGAATGAAAAGTTATACAGAATTAAAAGAAGGTGACTACGTTGTTCATGTCAATCATGGCGTCGGTCGCTTTGTTGGCATTGAAACACTATCAGTTCAAGATGTCCAAAAAGACTTCATGCTGATTAAGTATCGAGGCGATGACCGCTTATTTGTCCCAATTGATCAAATTGACCTCGTTCAAAAATATGTTGGGTCGGAAGCGAAAGAGCCTAAGCTCTACAAACTTGGTGGAACAGAGTGGAAAAAAGTTAAGAGTAGGGTCCAATCTAAAGTCGAAGACATCGCTGATGATTTGATTAAATTATATGCAGAACGTGAAGCGACAAAAGGTTATGCTTTTAGCGAAGATAATGTGATTCAACGTGAATTTGAAGACGCCTTTCCATATGAAGAAACAGATGACCAGTTACGGAGTATCGAGGAGATTAAACAAGATATGCAAAAGGCAAGACCAATGGATCGTTTACTATGTGGCGATGTTGGCTATGGGAAAACTGAAGTAGCCATTCGATCAGCTTTTAAAGCGGTCATGGAAGGTAAACAAGTTGCCTTTCTTGTTCCAACAACGATTCTCGCGCAACAACATTTTGAAACGATTATTGAGCGATTTCATGATTACCCAATTGAAGTTCGACTATTAAGTCGATTTCGAACACAAAAAGAACAAAAGGAAACGATCAAAGGACTTAAAGATGGGATTGTAGACTTGGTCATCGGTACGCATCGCTTGTTATCAAAAGACGTTATTTATAAAGATCTAGGTTTACTTGTTGTTGATGAAGAACAGCGCTTTGGTGTGAAGCATAAGGAGAGAATTAAACAAATTAAAACAAATGTTGATGTCCTAACATTGACAGCTACTCCTATTCCTAGAACACTGCACATGTCGATGCTTGGTGTACGAGATCTATCGGTAATTGAAACCCCACCAGCCAATCGCTTTCCAATTCAAACATATGTGCTTGAATATAACCCAATCTTTTTAAGGGAAGCAATTGAAAGAGAGATCGGCCGTGGCGGACAAGTTTTCTTTTTATATAATCGTGTTGAAAATATTGATCAAAAGGCACAGGAAATTGCGGATCTTGTGGAGGGTGCAAGAGTTGCTGTTGCTCATGGGCAGATGAATGAAACTGAGTTAGAAAATATTATGATTGCTTTTTTAGCTGGAGAATATGATGTCCTCGTTAGCACAACAATTATTGAAACAGGTGTAGATATCCCGAATGTGAATACGCTAATTGTTGATCGAGCAGATCGGATGGGCTTGAGCCAGCTTTACCAATTGCGTGGACGGGTTGGTCGAAGCAATCGAGTTGCCTATGCGTATTTTACCTATCAAAAAGATAAAGTTTTATCAGAAGTGGCTGAGAAGCGCTTACAAGCAATTAAAGAATTTACTGAACTTGGATCAGGGTTTAAGATCGCGATGCGAGACTTATCCATTCGAGGAGCAGGTAATATTTTAGGTGCAGAACAACATGGATTTATTGAATCGGTTGGTTTCGATTTATATTCTGAAATGTTAAAGGAATCGATCGAGCGCAGAAAGTTAAATCATCATCAAGTTGAAGCTCCTGTAGAGCCTGAATTAAATTTAGCAATTGAAGCCTATATTCCAGACGACTATATATTAGATAGTAAGCAAAAAATTATGATGTATAAAAAGCTTCAAGCAGTTGATAGTCATGATGGCATTGCCGATATTATTGATGAACTGGTGGATCGATTTGGAGATTATCCAAAAGAAGTTGAGCATTTATTAACCGTCTGTCAAATCCGAGTTGACGCTAAAAACTATCGAGTTGAGACAATTAAAGAAGTGAAAAACAAGCTGACGATTATACTCGACGAAAAAATGAGTCAGGAAATAGATGGTGAAAAATTATTTAATTATGCCGTTGATTTTGGGCGGATGATTTTACTAGGGACAGAGCAGAATAAATTAAAAATCACCTTTACATTTCAAAAAAATATTTTTCCTGAGCGGTATCAATATATTCGTTCATTTTTAACTGCTTTGGAAAAATTAAAGCGGGATTAATGTATAGTTCCTCTTTTGGTTATCCATACTAAATGTACGCTGAAATGTTTATCCAATAAAATAATGGGAATATAAATGTATGGTGTTTTTTATTGAAGAATGAATAGCCCATTATGACAGCAGGTTGCGTTTTTCCAATCGCTTTGTCAGGTGATACTGAACTAAATTTGTTAAAGAAGAGAGGTCAAACATATGAAAGCAACAGGTATTGTTAGAAGAATTGATGATTTAGGAAGAGTCGTTATCCCTAAAGAAATTAGACGGACACTTAGAATTAGAGAAGGCGATCCACTAGAGATTTTTGTTGATCGAGAAGGAGAAGTGATTTTAAAAAAATATTCACCGATTCAAGAACTTGGTCACTTTGCGCAGGAGTATGCTGAATCGCTATTCCTGTCACTTAACAAAACTGTGCTGATTTCTGATCGAGATAGTTTTATTGCTGTAGATGGTCCTAATAAAAAAGAGTATTTAAATAAAAGGGTTTCTAGTTTAATTGAACGTGTGATGGAAGATCGCCAACCTTTAGTCAAAGAGTCGTTTGTTGCGCTAGAGTTGGTTAAAGATCAAGCGGTGATCAATGCATCATATATTGTTCAACCGATCATCGCTAATGGCGATCCAGTCGGGGCAATTATTGTCTTCTCTAAAGATGACAAAGCAACGAATGAAGAAAAAGTGACACTCGAAATTGCTGCCAATTTCTTAGGAAAACAAATGCAGTAACCAATAAGAAAATTCCGTTAGCTGATAGACTAACGGAATTTTTTTATAACAAATCATGCACCGGAAGATTTCCTCACTTTAACGGATAAGTTAGCCTGTGCTATAATGTAGGTGATTTAAGTGTGTAGAAAGGGATTGTGTGAATGACAAGTCAAACAGAACACCGTCAGTTTTTTAAAGGCGCTTTTATCTTGACATATGCAGGTTTATTAGGAAAGGTCTTAAGCGCCATTTACCGAATCCCTTTACAAAACTTAACGGGTGATGTCGGTTTTTATATTTATCAACAAATCTATCCATTTGTAGGAATAGCGATGGTGCTAGCCTTATATGGGTTTCCAGCGGCTATTTCCAAATTAATGGCCGGCCAAACGAATCGACCGACGAAACAATTGAAGCAAAAAATTATCATTCAACTCACGATATTCTCATCCGCATTATCTTTAGTGCTCTTTTTATTGGCTCCATTCATTGCTGATTTTATGGGCGACAGTGGGCTAACATCCGGTATTCGTGCGAGTGCAATGCCATTTTTACTCGTTCCTTTTGTCGCTTATTTTCGAGGTATGTTCCAAGGTAGAAATAATATGCTACCAACAGCTGGTTCACAGTTGGTTGAACAAATTGTGAGAGTTAGTTTAATTATTATTACGGCATACTTAACAGTAGAGTTAAACCGGTCTCTATATGATATTGGTGTTGGGACAGCGATTGCTTCAACTGGTGGAAGTTTAGTTGCTCTAATGACTTTGTTAGTCTTTTTTTACCGAAAACCAAAAGAACAGCATTTAAAAGTTGAAATGAGACAAACAATTGACGAAAATTTATTTACTGCTGTGATCGGTTATGGGATTGCCATTGCGATTAACCATATGATGCTCTTGCTTTTACAGCTGATGGACGCATTTACACTTGTTCCGTTACTAAAGCAGACAGGTTATTCATTGACTGAAGCACAAGTATTAAAAGGGGTATTAGACAGAGGGCAGCCTTTAGCACAACTCGGGATTGTCGCAGCTTCTTCACTGGCGCTCGCAATGATTCCATCAGCCACAAAGTTGAGATTAAGTAGTGATCGGATTCGCTTCACCAATTACATAGCAAGTACGTGGCGATTTACCCTCTACTTAGCTTCTGGTGCAACAGTTGGACTGATTGTCTTGTTCCCTGAAGTGAATACACTGTTGTATAAAGAAGATTTAGCTACGTTAAGCTTACAAGTGTTTTCAATAACGATTATTTTTTCAGCTTTAAGCATCTCAACTGCTTCAATTTTGCATGGGCTAGGGCAAATCTATCGAACAGCCTTCTTTGTTGTCATCGGTGTCGTCGTAAAATTAGGATTAAATTTTTTCTTTGTTCCCCAACTGGGTATTTTAGGTGCTGCTATAGCAACAGTGATTGCATCTGTCACGATCTTAGGCTTGAATCTTAATCAATTAAAAAAAGTCACGCCTAAACTAGAGCGGATTCGATTGCCTTGGTTCAGATTTGTTAGTTCATTACTGGTGATGGGTATAGTTGTATATGGTTTAAATCGAGTTGCTCGACCACTATTTTATCAATACGATCGGATTGGCCAATTGTTTTATTTGCTCTGCTTGATTGGTATTGGTGTGATTAGTTATCTCTTTTGTTTAGTAAAGCTATCTGTTTTTACTAAAGAAGAACGTGATGTTTTGCCATTCAAATTTTTAATAAAGGATTGATGATTGATGAGTCGAATTGAAGTTATTGGTTTAGGAGCTGGAGATATTGATCAGCTTAGTTTAGGTGTTTATCGCAAATTAACAGAGAGCCGTGTCCCACTATTTGTTCGAACGGAAGACCACCCTGTACTCAAATCACTAAAGGCGGAAAACATTGACTTTCAAGGGTTTGATTCGATCTATCAAACGCATGATCAATTTGAGGCAGTTTATGATGCAATTGTTGCTGAATTGATTAGTCAGGCTAAACAGCATCAAATGATTCGTTATGCTGTCCCTGGACATCCAATGTTGGCAGAACGAACGATACAGTTATTGCTAGACCAAACAGATGTAAAGGTAGAAATAAGTGGTGGTCAAAGCTTTTTAGATGATCTATTTTCAGCGGTTAAAATTGATCCAATCGAAGGGTTTCAATTTCTGGATGCTACGAGTTTTGAGCGTGCTCAGATTGATTATACGAGCCATCTGATTTTCTGTCAGGTTTATGATCAAATGATTGCATCTGAGGTTAAATTGACATTACTAGAGGATTTACCACCAGAACACCCGATAGTTATTGTTGAGGCGGCAGGAAGCGTAGCAGAGAACATTAAACATATTCCTCTCGTTGAATTAGATCAAGTCGTGCATTTAAGCAACCTAACAAGTGTTTATATTAAACCAATTAACAAAGATGCACTTTCACATCAATTTAATCAATTTAGAGAAGTAATTGCGACATTACGCGGGCCGAACGGTTGCCCTTGGGATCAAAAACAGACCCACCAAAGCTTACGCATGTATTTAATTGAAGAGGCATACGAATTGATTGATGCGATTGATCAAGAAGACGATAATCAGATCATTGAAGAATTAGGCGATGTATTTCTGCAAGTGATGTTACATAGTCAAATTGGCGAAGATCAAGGATATTTTACGATTGATGATGTGATCCGCTCGATTACAGAAAAGATGATTCGCAGACACCCACACGTATTTGCAAACGGTGAAGCAGCGGATGCACAAGCGGTTAAAGAAAACTGGCAAATCATTAAAGCTAATGAGCAAGGAATGAGTGAACGTAATTCTTTGCTTGATCGGGTGCCCCGGTCAGCGTCATCAATCGTTGTAGCTGATGCTTATCAAAAGGAAGCAGCTAAAGTTGGTTTTGATTGGCAAGAACCCGAGCCTGTTTTTGCTAAAATAACTGAAGAATTAGCAGAAGTGATGGAGGCTGTCAAACAAAATCAAATCGATCAGATTGAAGCGGAGTTTGGGGATTTACTTTTCTCGGTTATTAATCTAGCACGCCATTATCAAGTGAATAGTGATTTGGCGTTAAATCGGACAAACCAAAAGTTCAAGCACCGCTTTCAGTTTATTGAAGCCAAAGTAATCGAGCAAGGAAAACAACTAACCGATTTATCTTTACTAGAATTAGATCAAATTTGGGAAGAAGCAAAAAAATCATCAAAAGAGGAGGGTTAAATGATGCGCTTAGATAAATTTTTGAAAGTGTCTCGATTAATTAAACGACGTCCGCTAGCAAAAGAAGTTGCTGATCAAGGGCGGATTATGATTAATGGTAATCGTGCTAAAGCATCATCAACGGTTGCAATTGATGACGAACTAGTCATTGAATTTGGACAAAAAACTGTGACCGTTAAAGTGAATGATTTAAAAGAATCAACACGTAAAGAAGATGCAATCAAGCTTTACACGGTCGTTAAAGAGGAATTAAAATCTAAAGAAGAGTAAAAAATCTTAAATGAATAGGGTTCTATCTAGTTTATCTGACACATATCATATTATTGATATTAAAGGAGGGACTAGCATGTTACAAGAAACCAATCATTCATTTACACCCGCGCAGTCAACAGAACACGAAGTAAAAGTTCGTAATCGAAGAATTATTGAAATTACTGGAGTTAAAGAAGTTGATAGTTTTGATAATGAAGAGTTTTTGTTAGAAACGGTATTAGGTTATCTAATGATTAGAGGTGAAAATCTTCAGATTAAGACATTAGATGTAACTAAAGGGAAGGTTGAAATCAAAGGAAAACTACTTGATTTTTCCTATTTAGATAATCATCAAAATGATCAGACAAAAGGATTCCTTGGGAAACTCTTCAAATGACCATTGAGATTCAATTCGCCTCTTTTTTTAGTATGATTGTAACTGGTTTTTATTTAGGTTGTATGTTTGATACGAATGAACGAATCGCTAGAGCGATTAAAGGTCACTTAATTTTCAACTTCATTTGTCAGTTTGTTTTTTGGTTAATCCAAAGTATGCTTATTTTCTATGGACTGGTTCGAGTTAATGGTGGACAAGTTCGTCTTTACTTTTTGATTGCAATTATTTTTGGCTATTGGTTATATTTTTTTCTGTTTCGTAAAATCTATCAACTCATATTAGAAAAAATCATTCAGTTAATTCGGGCTCTTTTTTTGACTTTTCTAAAAATAATTAACTTATTTTTAATCAAACCAGTAAAATTTGTCTTTCAAGCCTTTTTAACTGTTGTAAATCTTGTTATAATGGTTGTAATGAAGCTATTTTCCTTCTTGTTACTAATTTTAAGTTGGTTTTTTAGGCCTATCTTCCTAATCATTCCGAAAAACATGAGGAAATACTTAGTTTCATTACCGCAATTATATAGTAAGATAAAAGATATCGTTGGAAAACGTAAACAGAAATAGAGGAGGATTTGTGTCATGCCCAGAAACCGATCAAATGTATCTCGTATCGACTCACCATATATGAATCAATATGATGCACACGTAGAAAGACAACGTAAAAGAAAACGTTTGTTAAAAAGACGGCTGATTTTGTTTGGCGCAATCGTTGTTATCTCCTTCTTTAGTCTATTTACATACCATCTGAGTCAACGAGAACTTTACGCTGAGAAAAAAGCTCAATATGAGTTGTTGCAACAACAAAAGCAGGAATTAATAACAGAGGAATCCGCATTGACCGAAGAAATCAAACTTTTAGAAGATGAATCCTACGTATTGCGTATTGCAAAAACCAATTACTTTTTCACAGAGGAAGGAGAAATTGTGTTTAAACTGTTAGAAGAGGCACCTGCTTATTGACAGAGTTTTCATTGCGTGGCTATAATATAGTTAAGTATATATATGTTTTTAAATTTTAAGGAGGAGCATTTTTTTTATGTCAATCGAAGTAGGCAGCAAATTGCAGGGTAAGGTAACAGGAATCACTAACTTTGGAGCGTTTGTAGAGTTGGAAGCAGGTAAAACCGGTCTCGTTCATATTAGTGAGGTTGCCGATAATTATGTAAAAGATATTAACGATCACTTATCTGTCGGCGATGAAGTAACCGTTAAAGTCATTAATGTTGAAAAGGACGGTAAGATTGGCTTATCCATCAAGAAGGCAAAAGACAATCCAGCTCCGGCACGTCGTAAACCATCAAGACCAGCAGCACGAACAGAAAATTTTGAGTCAAAAATTGATCGCTTCTTGAAAGATTCTGAAGATCGTTTAGCTACTTTACGTAAACATACAGAATCTAAGCGTGGCGGAAGAGGTGCTAGAAAAGGATAATTTGCTGTCTAATGAATGAATATAAAATAAATTATTAAACCTGTTTACAATAAATTAGATCAGTTATAAATATAGAAAATTACTAGAACCACTTAAATGAGGTCTAGTAATTTTTTGTGTTCGATTTGGTTTAATGTTGATGAAAAACGGTTATGATAAGAGTGTGGATAGATTGTCAAAGAAAGTTAACAAACTATTTAATATTTTTAATATTTGTATATACAAATATTAAAAATTGTGCTAAGATAATTTTTGTACATTATTGAACAAACAATAAATAAAGAAAGTGGGGACAAAAATGAAAGCAAAATTTAAAGTGTTTTTAACGTTATTATTAGCAGTAGGTTTGTTAGTTGCATGTGGAGGTAATGGTGCTGAGGATGCAGATAAAGGCGCAGACACAGACGCAGATACAGATGCAGACGTTGTTGCAGCAGCTTCATTTGTAGGAAATGCTGACGAATTAATAGCAACAGCAGGTGACAATGGCGCTTGGATTATTATCCCAACAACTGATATCAGTGTTGATGAAGAGTTAGTGGTAAGTGGAACGTTCCATGACCAAGGCGATGAGGCAAATGACGTTTACCGTAAATTTGCAGCATATGAGACTGATGAAGATCAAAACATAACAGCAAACCGTACAATTACAACACCACGCCTAGTCGTTCAAAGTGAGAACTTGTACTTTAAAGGTGGAACTCTAGACGGTGATGTCTACGTTGAAGCAGACGGATTTGAATTAGATGAAACAGCAACAATCACTGGTGACCTTGTATTCGCTAATGCTGATGTTGAAGCATCTGCAACGATTACAGGAACTGTTGAAGGCGAGACTTCAGTAGAATAAATGATTAAATAAAAAGCGAACAGCCATTAGGTTGTTCGCTTTAATAATTGGTTCGTTAATTCATGCAAAGTATCTTTATAATCACCATCAGGTAATTTCGCTAACTGTTGTAATGCTTTCTCCGTATAACGGCGTGCTATATTTTGAGCTTTCTCGATTCCTTGTGTACGTTCAATACAAATCAGTAACTGCTCAAGGTCTTGTTTTGATAGCTGGTCTTTTTTATTGAGAATTTTAGCAATAGCTGTTGGATCATCTTTCATTGCATAAATAAGAGGCAATGTGTAAACCCCTTGCTCAGCATCTGTCATAACAGGCTTGCCTAACTTATCCCCATCACCTTGATAGTCTAAAATATCGTCAGTAATTTGATAGGCCATCCCAATATAATGACCCATATTCCAAGCACGTCTAACTTCTTGTTTACTTGCTTTACTTTCAACCGCACCCACAAAACAACTTAGAGCAAAAAGCTGTGCTGTTTTACCAGAGATTCGCGATAAATAATTTTTAACACTTGTTGGTGGCTGAAATCGTGAATGGAGTTGTTCGAGTTCACCAGCTAGTATTTTCTGCATACTTTTGCTGTTATAAGCAATGTTTGATAGTGAACTTGAATACTCAGATAGGATCGAAAAACAAACTGAAAATAAGTAGTCACCAGCATAAATAGCAAATTTATTATCATATAAGTTATGAAGTGTCGCTTTGCCTCTTCGCGTACTAGCTTGATCAATCACATCATCATGAATGAGTGTCGCTAGGTGCAATGTTTCTAAAGATGCAGCTAATGCAACTGCTTTATCTTGATCTTGATCAGAACCAATCTTGCTACAAAGCAAGGCGTAAGCTGGTCGGAGTAATTTGCCACCAGATTGGATTACTTCATTTATAATCGCTTTAATTTTCTTGTCTTTAATTCGAATATGTGAGTGAATGACTTGATCTACTTTTATTAATTGATGATTAAGTTCGGGATAACCATGCCAAAATGGATGGATTTCCATGATATAACCTTCCTTCGTTGTCAATTAGGTCGATCTTAAAAACGTATAATAGTGTAATCGATCGACGTGTTTTAATAAATAATTTGCTGTGATCCCGATTGCAAACCCAGTCATTATGCCAATAATACTTTGAACGGGCAAATAAAGCATCACAGCTGGTGTTTGTGCAATCCAACTTGCGACAAGAAGCTGACCAACATTATGAAAAACGGCTCCTGCCATGCTTACACCAATAAGGCTGATCGGTAATATGTGTAGTTTTTTTACTGCTAACATTGATAAAAAGCTTAGTAATGCGCCTGCTGAACTATAGATAAATGTTGATAATGTTCCACCTAATAAAGTAGCTAAAATGATACGAATCAGAACGACTTTTCCCGCATCTTTAACAGATAGCGTGTAAAGTGCGATACATGTAATAATATTTGCTAAACCAATTTTCGCTCCAGGCATAAAGAAAAATGGCGAAGGGATCGATCGTTCAATCAGACTGATTATGACTGCCTGAGCAGCTAATAAAGCAATATAAACAAGCCGTTGATTTTTAGTCATTTAATCACATCCTAAAAAACAAGAAATTAAGAACTTATAATGTCAACTTGGTCGTCTACAATGTGTTCATCACCAACATTTTGAATTTCAATGACTAACTGATGAGGGAGACAAATGATCGTTTGTCCGGCTCGATTAATAAAACCTGTTCTGACACAAACTTGATCATTGCATGTTGCACTTTTAATTTGAATTCGTCCATCTGATAACTCAATCGTATTTATCTCATGATCATGGGTCACAATATCAAAAAGTTCATGCCCTTCATGTTCAGAAAGATTAATTTCATGTGTTACTTCATTTTCTAACGAGATCACAGCAATTAGCTTTTCACCATCAACTTGTGCTTGTTGCCAAGTGAAAATGGCAAGTGGGGTAAAAGAGATGAGCAAGAGTAGAATCATGATCATAATATCCCCAATTTTTAATGTTGTTATTACGTTTCTCATGTCTAGTCCCCTTTTGAATTAACGCGTTTATTATTTTAAAAAAGAACGCAATTCTGTCGATGATTGCGTTCAAACTCGATCATTGCTAAATCTTATTTTATTATACATGATAAAAATAAGATAGCGAAAGACTCTTTATTTAAAAGAGCCAATCGCTGATCAATGTAAAACTATTAATCTAAAAAGTTATTTATCTCGATAGATTGATCGTTCCGTTCCATACCAGAAACGACCTAATTTATTCTGAATGTATGGAATGACCCAATAGTCGAGACCGAATGTACGGCCAGATCCGTTCATTAATGCAATTGAAGCAGGTAATGCCCAAATCTTATCCCAACCAAGCATTGCAGTTAGAGTGAACATTGTTAGGAAACCGACACTTGCAGCATTCGCTAACCAAGTAAATAAACCGAATAGAATGGCTAGACCAATTCCAATTTCAATAAAGACCATCATTTTTTGCATAAATAATGCAATTTCAGCAGTTGGCATCATAATTTGCATAATCCAAGCAAACCAACCAGGCATCTCACTTAAGATCGGCTCTGCCCATTCAGTAGCTGCTTCTGTTGCACCACTTGTAGGGTCTTGTAGCCAAGGGAAGTCCATATTAATTGTTGAAGACAATAGCCATGAGTCTTGACCGATTCCTTTGAACAGCAATGGTAGGTTACCAATACTTGAGGTTGCCTTTTGCCAAATTTCTTGACCCCCATAACTTTGAACCACCTTCAACAAGCCAGAAACCACCGACGAAGATTCGAAGCGGTAAACTCCACAGAACATTTCCATAACGTGTTAAGAGATCACGGAAAACATTTCGTTTGTCTCTCGTTTGGAAAAATTCATGTTGAACATATTTAACCATATAATAGCCACTTCTAATTGTGAACAAGTAAAATAGGTTAACTAAATGTTTAACAAAAATAGCAAACCAGCCACTTAGATGAATCCCCATTAAGTTCGCGACACCATATCGTGCACCGATTGAAACCATGATGCCGTGATATTTACCTTCATAGGCTGTTTTTTCTTCATTTTTGATTTCAGCGATAATATTTTTAGCCGCTGTTGCACCTGTTTGCTCTGCAGCCTCTACAATTTGTGGTGTTGGTTCACCAGGTTGTTCTTCAAAATAAGCAAGATCCCCAACGACATAGACACCCTCATATTGTTCAGATTCCATATATTGATTCACTTTAAGACGACGTGCGTGTGCTTCTTCCATGCCATATTCTTCAACATCCGTATTCCCTTGAATTCCAGCCGTCCATGCTAACGTATAAGTAGGGATCGTTTGTTTATTCATGATCACAACTTCGTTTTCACGCACTTCCACGATTGGAGAGTCTTTTAGGATTTTCACGCCTTTTTTATTTAAATAAGCTTCTGCTTTTTTCGCTTCGCGTTCTTCCAACATGTTTAAAATAGTTGTAGCTGCTTCAACGACATATAATGTAATTTCATCAGGATCAATCTTATTATTTTTAGCTAGACGTTCTTTCCACTCTACTAATTCACCAACGAGCTCAATTCCAGTGAATCCAGAACCACAAACAACAAACGTTAACATTGCACGTCGTTTTTCAGGATCGTGTTCAATTGCTGCTTTTGCAACAATATCTTCAATTTGCTTTCTTAATTTTAGGGCATCTTCCATTGACCAAAGTGTAAAGGCATGCTCTTTAACACCAGGTATTTTAAAGTCATTAGGTTCAGCACCCATCCCTAAAATCAGATAATCATATTGGTATTCTCCATTTTCTGTCTGAACTGTTTTCGAATTATGGTCAACATGAGTGACATTATCCGTGACCAAGTTGACCTTGGTTCGGTTAAACAAGCGTCGAAGGTCAAATTGAATGGCATCCGGTTCAACGCGATGTGTTGCAACTTCATGCAGCTCTGTCATCATTGTATGGTAAGAATGGCGGTCAATTAGCGTGATCGATACGGAATCATCTTTTTTGAACTTCTTAGCTAATTTTTTTGCAGCATTTACGCCAGCGTAACCAGCACCGATGATAACAATGTTTTTGTTAGCCATTTATTTTTCCACTCCTCTATTTTAATTTAGTTATAAAAAGTTAATAGTGTGAATAACTGAACAACGATAACTATTGTAGCCTTGTTTACAATCATTGTCTAGGGTTTTTAAAGATTTTATACAAAAAACTACGTAAAGTTTGTCTAGTTGTCAATAAATCGATAGAATTAACTCGAAAAATAGAGTTTTAGTATTCACATCTTCGGATAAACACGTTAAAATGAGGCTTGTATTTAAAAGGAACGCAAACGATTAATCATCTTACTTGAATGCTAATATGGAAAAGTCACATCTGTTGTTGGATTGTTTAAATTAAGGAGAGACAAAGTTAATGGTATATAGAAGAAATGTCTTATTATTTATAATCGGTCTATTTATTTTGACGGCTTGCCAGTCGAATCAATCGGACTTATTGGATACACCACATCGGGAAACAGAGTTCTTACTCGGAACGGCTGTTAGTCTTAGTGTTTACGATGCAGATAAAGAATATGTCATTGATCAAGCACTTGAGCGGATTGAACAATTGGAATATATGCTGAGTGATGAAATTGAAGCAACTGAAGTTGATCAAATTAATAAAAGTGCTGGGATTGAGCCAGTTCAAGTATCCGAAGAGTTGTATGATTTAATCAAACAAAGCATTGAATATGGAGAAGTATCAGATGGCGGGTTTGATGTAACGATTGGACCATTAACTAATCTATGGCGAATTGGCTATGATGATGCTAGAAAGCCAGCGAATAATGAAATTAAGCAAGTATTACCTTTAATCGATGACAAAAAAATTGAGCTAGATGATGAATCACAGTCAATCTATTTACCAGAAGGAAACATGCAACTTGATTTTGGAGCAATTGCTAAGGGGTATATTACTGATCAGGTTCATGAACTTTTTATTGAAGAAGGTGTAACGACGGCGATTATCGATCTTGGGGGCAATATTTTTGTCATGGGTCACCGCCCACAAGGGGATGAGTGGAATGTTGGGATTCAAAACCCCTTTTTAGCTCGTGGTGAAATTATTGGACGGATTCGTGCCTCAGATCAGTCGATTGTGACATCTGGTATTTACGAGCGATATTTAGAAGTTGATGGGGTACAATATCATCATTTACTTGATCCGAATACTGGCTATCCGTTTGATAACGAAATTGCTGGTGTCTCAATTGTTAGTGATGCATCAATTGATGGTGATGCCCTTTCGACAGTCGTCTTTACCAAAGGGTTAGAAGCAGGGAAAGCATTTATTGAAACATATCAAGGCGCTGAAGCGATTTTTATTACGAAAGATCGTGAAGTTATTTTAAGTTCAGGTTTAGTCGATATCTTTGAATTAACAAACGATCATTTTGAACTGATCGAGGATTAGAAAGAAGAGGGTTGTATGTCGTTTAGATCATTTTTAAAATTAGTTGAGATTCAAACAAAAATTGCCAGTTTATTTCCCTTCTTAATTGGCCTACTGTTTGTTATTTTTAAGTATGACCAGTTTAATTTAGTAAATACGTTGATTTTTTTCAGTGCGATGCTGTTATTTGATTTAACGACAACAGCAATTAACAATTATGTAGACTATCAGAAAGCAAGCTCCAAAACCTACAGAGAGAGAGACAATGTGATTGGCCAATTTGGGCTTCCTTTAAATCTTGTTCGAGCAACGATTTTGACAATGTTAATCATTTCAATTGGGCTCGGACTGTGGCTTGTTTATCGAACAGATTTATTAATATTATTAGTTGGCATGCTTTTTTTCGCAATCGGAATCTTTTACACATTTGGCCCTATTCCACTCTCTCGGATGCCTTTAGGGGAAGTATTTTCTGGTGTAACAATGGGATTCGGAATTATTTTCTTAACAGTTTATATTAATGCTCATCAAGCAAGAATTGCTAACTTAAGAATTGAAGGACTTGAACTCCAATTCAATGCAGATCTATTACTTCTACTTCAGATTTTTATCATTGCTTTGCCAAGTGTTTTGACAATCGCGAATCTGATGCTTGCAAATAATATTTGTGATCTAGAAGATGATATAAAAAACCACCGCTACACGTTGCCGTATTACATTGGTAAGCAACGTGCAATTTACTTATTTAACGCACTTTATGTTCTTACCTTTATTAGTGTAGTTGGAGCTGTTTTATTAAATTTAGTACCGACACTCTTACTTGGAATTGTCATTATTATTGTCCCAATTTATAAAAATGTAAAAAAATTCAATCGAAAACAAGTTAAATCAGAAACATTTTCTCTAGCAGTAAAAAACTTGATTTTAATTAATGGAACAATTGTTATTTTGTTTGGAATGGCATTAATATGGATTTAAAAAGGAACGTGAGTGAAATGAAGCAACACCCAATACTATCAATTAAGGATGTTTCTTATCGTTATGATCTTAGGCATGAAGATTATGCTTTGTCACAAATCTCTTTAGATGTTAAACGTGGAGAATGGCTGACGGTCTTGGGTGAAAATGGATCAGGTAAATCAACACTTGCACGGTTAATTGTCGGGCTAGCAGAACCCGAATTCGGCACAATTACATTTAACGATCAAACAGTGACTCAAGCAAATAAATCAACTTTTTGGGAAAAGGTCGGTATTGTTTTTCAAAATCCCGACAATCAATTTATTGGCACAACAGTTCAAGATGATGTTGCTTTTAGTCTTGAAAACCTGAACTTAAGTTATCATGAAATGAAGCAACGCGTCACAAATGCACTGCATCAAGTCGGTATGTATAAGTTAAGAGAAAAGGATCCTTCTCAATTATCTGGTGGACAAAAACAAAGGGTTGCAATTGCGGGTGTATTGGCGTTGGAACCAGAGCTGATGATATTTGATGAAGCTTTTATTATGCTTGATCCTCAGAGTCGAACTCGTTTGTTAAAAGAGTTAAAATTGATTCAGAAAAACCTTGGATTGACGATCATTTCAATTACTCATGATCATAATGAGACTGTTTTTGCGGATCGACTTCTTTTACTCGCTAGTGGTCAAATTATCGATCAAGGGGATCCACGAACTGTATTTACTCGTAATCGCTACGTCCAACCGCCTTTTGCTGAGCAATTTCGCCGAGAGTTGGTGCAACGTGGAATTTCAGTTCCCGATAATTATATGTCAAATGATGAATTGGTGGAATGGTTATGCAAATAAAATTTGATCAAGTTAGCGCGGATTATCAACTAGGTCCGATTCGAGCAAAAAATATCATTGATGATGTTTCATTACAAATTGCTCCCGCCACATTTACCGCTGTGATCGGTCAAACTGGTGCGGGTAAAACAAGTTTATTAAAATTAATTAATGGGATACTCCGTCCTACGTCAGGCTCGATTCAAGTCGGAGAGTTTACTTTAGATCATTCAGCAAATAAAGCAACTTTAAATCAAGTCAGAAGCCGCGTTGGGATGGTTTTTCAATTCCCAGAAAATCAATTGTTTGCTGAAACTGTGGAAGCAGATATTGCTTTTGGACCGAAAAATTTTAATTTTTCTGCTGAAGAAGTAGACCAAAGTGTTTATCGAAGTTTAGAACGAGTTGGGCTAGATCAATCATTGTTAAAACGATCACCTTTTTCATTGTCGGGTGGTCAACAACGCCGTGTTGCTTTAGCGGGAGTGCTAGCAACAAAACCTGATATTTTAGTTTTAGATGAACCAGGAGCTGGTTTGGATGCAAGAGGAAAGCAAGAGATTTTTGCTTTAATTAAAAAATTAAATCAGCAGGATCGTGTGACTGTCTTAGTCGTTACTCATGATATGAACGATGTTGCGATTTACGCTGATCACGTTTTATTATTAGATCAAGGAAAAGTGATCACGTATCAAGAGACAAGGGCATTCTTTAGTGATCAAGATCAATTAACAGAGTGGAATCTTGAACTACCTGACACTTTACATTTGCAACGTCAAATTGAGCAACGTACAGGGATTAATTTTAAGCAGACTTCTTTAACAAGAACAGAACTAATAGATCAACTTATTGAGGAAAAACTATTATGAATAAATTAATTTTAGGACGTTATTTCCCGGGTAATTCCTTTTTACATCGGATTGACCCGCGGGCAAAACTGTTAGCGGCTCTTTATTTTATTGGATTATTGTTTTTTGTCGACTATTTTGTTGGGTTTATTTGGATGATTTGTTTTACCTTATTAGTGACTAAAATCTCTGGTGTATCACTTAGTATTTATCTAAAAGGAATCAAACCATTAATTTGGCTTATTTTAATGTCTGTTTTCTTTCGAGTGATCTTTACTGTTGGTGGGACAATTTATTTTAGTAAAGGTCCTTTTGCGATTTCAAGTTACGGTCTTTTGTTAGGCTTTTTTTCATTTAATCGTTTCATTTTGATTATTATCATTTCAACAGCTTTAACCTTAACAACAAAACCGATCGATTTAACTGATGCGATTGATGCGCTACTAAAACCACTCAGGCTTTTAGGGATCTCAACTGCTGAATTTTCACTCATGCTTTCAATCTCACTGCGATTTATTCCAAATCTATTAGATGAGACTCAGAAAGTTCTTGATGCGCAACGTGCTAGAGGAGTTGTTTTTGGTGAAGGGAATCTACTTGAACAAATGAAGAAGATTGTGCCTTTAATTATTCCACTCTTCTCGAGCTCATTAAAGCGTGCTGAAGAAATGGCCGATGTGTTGGAAGTTAGGGGTTATCAGCCAAGTAAAAAGCGGTCAAGCTTTAGGCAACTATCATGGCGATTCCATGATACAGCTAGTCTGTTAATCATGGGGGTATTGACGATCGGTGTAATCATTTTAAATCAATTTCCAATTATCGAACAATGGCTATTATAAAAAGAGTGGATTAACTAACTAAAGTTAATCCACTCTTTTTATTTAGTAGCGGCGGAGGGGATCGAACCCACGACCTTTCGGGTATGAACCGAACGCTCTCGCCAGCTGAGCTACGCCGCCATCATTCAATTGTTTTAAGGCACAAGTGATATCATACAACAGCAATTAAAGTGTGTCAATAGTTTTTGATTATAATTCATCAATATCACTTAACGCCGACTAGAAAAAAGTCGAATGATTCTTCTAATCTGAACTGATAATTTGACAAATTATCTTGTTCAACTGTGTTTTAATAGACCACATACTAATAAAGAGGTGAATAGATTGTGGCAATGATTTCAAATTTTATCAAAGAAAAAAACAAACGTAACCATCGGAATCGCTGGCTAGAAAATATATATCGGTCAATTAAAGAGCGGGATTTAGTCCTCTATATTGTTGCTTTTTTATTAGGCCGAGCCGTTATTTTAAACGAGTTAATCCCCTTTTCACTCGCCTATTTAGTTAGTGTCTGGCTTGTCAAAAAAGAACGCTCACGTCTAGTCGTTGTTGCTAGTCTATTAGGTGCAATAACTGTTGGTGTAATGAATGGACTTATTCTAACGATTAGCTTTTTGTTGTTTGGTTTTTTCGTTACATTAGGTTTATTTGTCGATTCCCAAAAACATTTACCTTATATTATCTTTTTTTCAAGCTTGATTAGTCGTGTGACAATAACAAGTTTGATTGGCGCTTGGACGAGCTATTGGTTTTTGATTGCGTTTGTCGAAGCACTATTGAGTTCCGTTTTATTTTTGATTTTTATTCAAAGTACACCTTTATTAACACCGAAACGGTATAAAATAAATTTGAAAAATGAAGAGCTGATTTCATTTGTGATTCTATTTACCTCTGTTTTGGCTGGTTTATCTGGCTTGGTTATTCGTGGGGTGAGCCTCGACTTTATTGTTTCACGCTATTTAATTTTATTGTTTGCTTTTACTGGTGGGCCTACGATCGGTGCAACAGTCGGGGTTGTTATTGGGTTGATTTTAAGTTTAGTTAATGAACCGACTTTGGCGCAAATGAGTTTATTAGCTTTTAGTGGCTTGTTAGGTGGCTTGCTGAAAGAAGGTAAGAAGTTAACCGTGAGTTTAGGTTTGCTCATTGGCACCTTTTTACTTGGTTTTTATAATTTTGATGGAAGTGGTTTATTCCCATCAATGCTAACGACAATCATTGCGATTGGTTTGTTCATTGTGACACCGAAATCGCTAATCCAGCGTTTAGCACGCTACATTCCTGGAACGAATGAACAATTAGAAGAGCAACAACAATATTTACAAAAATTACGTGATGTGACTGCGAATCGGATGGAGCAATTTTCTGATGTGTTTATGGCGTTGTCTCAAACTTTCACAGGTAAATTAATTGAACAACCGACTATTGAAGATGACCAAAAGGATACCGATGAGTTTTTAAGTCATGTAACTGAGCGAACGTGTCAAACATGTTTTAAGAAAGCCTATTGCTGGTCAGAGCATTTTGATGATACTTATCAACAGATGAAACAAATGAAACAAGAACTGACAGAGAATGGAGTTGTATCACATATGACTGAAGCAAAATTTAATAAACATTGTGTTAAACCACATAAGGTTGAGGCGGTAATGAAAGAAGAACTGTCTTATTATCAGGCAAATCAACAGTTGAGACGTCAAGTTGGAGAAAGTCGGCGGTTTGTTGCAGATCAATTACTCGGCGTTTCGGAAGTTATGAATGACTTTGCTAAGGAGATTGTCCATGAACGAGATTATCATGATCAGCAAGAGCAACAAATTTTAACTGCTCTACAGTCGATTGGGATAGAAGTTGACCAGATTGATATTTATTCATTGCGAAAAGGGGAAATTGATATTGAGATGACACTTTCTGTTTATCAATATCATGGCGAGGGTGAGAAAGTGATCGCCCCAATCCTGTCAGATATTTTAGCAGAGATTGTGATTGTAAAAGAAGAGGAAGTTTCACCAATGCCTAACGGTTATTGCTTTTTAATTTTTCATTCAGCAAAACAATATCAATTAGATGTTGGTGTCTCCCATGCAGCGCAAAACGGTGGTTTTATTTCTGGGGACAGCTACTCAACGATGGAACTTGCAGCAGGGAAGTTTGCATTAGCAATTAGTGATGGGATGGGGAATGGTAGACGAGCAAGTGAGGAAAGTATGCAAACGTTAAGGTTATTACAACAAATTTTGCAGTCAGGGATTGATGAGCAGGTTGCAATTAAATCGATTAATTCAGTTTTATCTTTGCGAATGACAGATGAAGTTTTTTCGACACTTGACTTGGCGATGATTGATCTCCAAACTGCCCATGCCCAATTTTTGAAAATTGGTTCAACGCCTAGTTTTATTAAACGTGGGCGGCAAGTGATTCAAATTGAATCTAGTAATTTGCCAATCGGGATTGTTAAAGAGTTTGATGTTGAGGTTGTTGAAGAACAATTGCAAGACGGTGATTTGTTAATAATGACGAGTGATGGGATCTTTGAAGCACCTAAAGTGATCGAAAATCCAGAGATCTGGTTGAAGCGAATGATTAAAACGCTTGAAACGAATGATCCCCAAGATGTGGCTGATGTCTTACTTGAAGAAGTTATTCGCCAAACATCTGGGCTGATCGAAGATGATATGACTATTCTAGTCGGGAAAATTGAAAAATTCCAATCAAAATGGGCAACAATCTCGACGTATCATAAGCAAGTCAATTAAACGACTGCAAGATTCATTTCTCTAGTATATAAAGCTCTGCTTTTGTCGAGAATGATGATAGTTCATGATCACAGGAGGTAAGGAGAAATGAAGCAAGGTAAACTTAAACAAATTTTACTGATTACAGATGGTTGTTCAAATCAAGGTGAAGATCCAATTTTAGTTGCGAACTACATCCAAGAGCAAGGAATTACGGTCAATGTGATTGGTGTGCTTGACCAAGGACAGACACAATCTGACAGTCTATCAGAAGTAGAAGCAATTGCAACAGCTGGAGGGGGTGTATGTCAGCTTGTTTATCCTCAAGCATTGAGCCAGACTGTTCAGGCCGTTACGAGACAAGCGATGACACAAACACTCCAAGGTGTGGTCAATCAAGAGTTACAACAAATTCTTGGTAAAGATCAAACGATTGAGGAGCTTCCACCCGAACAAAGAGGTGAAGTGATTGAAGTTGTTGAGGAGCTAACGGAGACGAGTGATTTACATTTACTCGTTTTAGTTGATACAAGCGCAAGTATGCAAAAAAAATTAATTACGGTAAAAGAAGCTCTGATTGATTTGTCAATTAGTATGAATTCTAGAGTTGGTGATAACCAATTTGCAATTTATAATTTTCCAGGTAAAAAGAAGCCGACTAGTAAAGTGCTTGATTGGTCTAGCAAGCTTAACAAATTAGAAGCAGTTTTTCCAAAATTAACGAGTGGTGGAATGACACCGACAGGTCCAGCATTAAAAGAGGCGTTATATTCATTTAGTCAAACGGGATTATTAAGGAGCTTGAGAAGAAATGTTGAGCCAGAAGAAGCTGACTTCGGCTTTTAATTTACCAATCGGGAGTCAGATCATAGGTAAATGGGATAGACAACGTTATACGATTACACGGCTGCTAGGGAAGGGTGCGGTTGGTGCAGTTTACTTAGTTAAACGTGATGACGGTCATTTAATTGCTTTAAAAATAAGTGACCAAATTGCATCGATTTCATCTGAAATTAATGTGTTGAAAAAATTAACTAAGGTCCAAGGAACAAGCCCTGGACCTTCTTTGTTTGATGTTGATGACTGGATTAGTCCAACAGGTGAGAATTATCCGTTTTATACAATGGAGTATGTCAAAGGCGAGCGTCTTGATCAATTTATTCAACGTAGAGGCATGGATTGGATTAGCCTTTTATTTGCTCAGCTTTTATCGGAATTAGCTAAACTTCATCAAGCAGGCTTTGTCTTAGGGGATTTGAAATTGGAAAATTTAATTGTAACGAGTGATCCGATTCGGTTACGTTTCATTGATGTTGGTGGTGTTACTTTATTTGGTCGGTCTGTTAAAGAATATACTGAATTCTACGATCGTGGATACTGGCAATGCGGTGATCGAAAAGCTGAACCGAAGTATGACTTATTTTCTTTAGCAATGGTTGCAATCCACTGTACCTATCCAAAGCAATTTAATAAAACAGACCAACCGAAGCAACAGTTGCTGGCTAAATTAAGACAAGCGAAGTCATTAAATCGCTATCAACTGTTTTTAGAACGAGCGCTCTTGGGTCGCTATAAAGGGTGTTTAGAGATGAAGCGGGATTTAGAAAAACATTATTTAAGCAGGATGAGTAAAAATCAGAAAGTAATCTTACCGAGCAATCACGATCAACAGACAAGCTGGCTTGAAATTTCAATTTTTTCGATCATTAGTCTGATCACATGGCTATTAGCATATTTAAACTAAATTCAAAATTTCACTGAGTACTAGGTGAAAAGTTATTGGCTATTAAGAATCGATCAAGGCATTGTATCGTAAAGACTTTGCTTTTAATTTATGCTTTTTTTTGATACGATAGTTAGCGTAATAAATTACGCAATTAAAGAAGGTTATCGTCATGTTAACTGAAGAAGTTGATCGTTATATTCAAAGACATCAATTAATCAAACCGAACTCAAAAGTCATGATTGCCGTTTCAGGTGGACCTGATTCGATGGCACTATTACACTACCTCTTGGCTCAACAGGAACGATTTAATTTGGATTTGATTGTCGTTACGATTGAACATGGATTAAGAGAAGCAGAGTCGCTTCGTGATGTTGATTATGTTGAGGACTTTTGCCGACAATATCAGGTTAAGTTTGATAGCAAACGAATTGATGTCAAGTCATATAAAAAAAAGCATAAATTAGGCACTCAGGAGGCATCTCGTATTCTCCGATATCAAGCTTTTGATCAATTGATGAGAAAGCATCATGCTAATTATTTGGCATTAGCCCACCATGCTGATGACCAAGTAGAGACGGTTTTCATGCGATTAACAAGAGGAACGCAGCTAGACACATTGCAAGGAATCAAAAATAAACGCCGATTTTCGATAGGCCAACTGATTCGTCCCTTTTTATCAATTACTAAGGAAGCAATCGAAAATTACTGTCAACAACATGGGATTATACCAAGACATGATCAATCAAATGATGAGGATGCGTATACACGGAACTACTTTCGGATCCATGTACTGCCGTTGTTGAAAGTGAAAAATCCAAACCTATCTGAAACAGTTATGCATCTGACAGAAAACATTGCAGCTGATCGGCATTATTTAATGACAGAAGCAAAAAAGTTGAGTGAAGAATTACTAAATTACTCAAATCATCCGAAAAAAGTGACCGTTCGAATTAATGATCTCAAAAAGCGACCTCTTGCTTTACAAAGAAGACTGTTTCATCTAATATTAGAATATCTATATGAAGAACTTCCAGATCGGTTAAGCTATCGACATGAAAACCAATTTTTCGATTTAGTCAATAGCGATCGGGCTAATGCATCAATTGATTTACCGTTGCGTTTAAAAATGATTAAATCTTATCAATTATTGACCTTTTATTTTGCTGAAAAAGAAACTCTATCCTACCATGTTTCTTTGGCTATTCCTGGACGAACAGTTTTGCCGAATAAAGCTGAAGTGATCACTGAATTTGTCGAACAAGTTGAAGCATCCACAGCCAACGATTCCATTTTTTATTTACCAGTTAAAAATAATCATTATCCAAATCTGGTGATTCGGTCACGCTTACCAGGGGATCGGATCCATTTAGCTCATATTAATGGGAGGAAAAAGGTTAGCCGAATTTTTATCGATAAAAAAGTGCCATTAGAGAAACGGGATCAATGGCCGATCTTAGTTGGTGCAGAAGATGAGATATTGTGGGTTATTGGTTTGGAAAAAGACGATAATCCTGAACAAAATGCGAGTCGATATATTAAAATAACATATCAATTAAGTTGAAAGCTTTAGGAGGGTTTAAATGCATAGTGATATTGAAAGAATACTCGTATCCGAAGAGGAAATTCAAGAAAAATGCCGTGAATTAGGGAAACAACTATCAGAAGAATATGAAGGTCGGTTTCCACTAGCTATTGGTGTCTTAAAAGGTGCCTTACCTTTTATGTCAGATATTCTCCGTCATATGGATACGTATCTTGAAATGGATTTTATGGACGTTTCAAGCTATGGTGGTGGGACACGTTCATCTGGAGAGGTTAAAATTGAAAAAGATTTAAATACAAAGGTAGAAGGCCGAGATCTATTGATTATTGAAGATATTATTGATTCAGGTCTGACACTAAGTTATTTAGTCGATCTATTTAAATATCGCAAAGCACGATCAATTAAGATTGTCACGTTGCTTGATAAACCAGAAGGAAGAACGGCAGATATCAAGGCGGATGTTGTTGGTTTTAAGGTGCCAAATGAATTTGTTGTCGGGTACGGTTTAGACTATCAGGAAAAATATCGAAACCTTCCTTACATAGGAGTATTGAAACCACATATTTATGGTGGTGAATAAAACAATAGCTATATGATGATTAAAAAATGATAAAACTTATAAAACAGAATAAAGACATTATATTATAGAAATAATAAGGACAATATATTTGTCAGAAATGTTTTTTCTATGGTACGATATACTGTAGTTTTTCTCGTTTTGGGAGGAGGAAAGTAATGAAGCGTTTAACGCGAAATTTAATCTTTTATTTTGTCATTTTCCTTGTCATTATGGCTGCAATGCAGTTAATAACAGGGCAAGTCAATAGAACAAAAGAGTTTAAATTTAATGAATTTATCGAAGTATTAAGCAATGAAGAAATTGAAAGCATGAAAATGCGCCCAGCAAATGGTGTCATGCGTGTAACAGGTGTCCTTAATGATGAGAATAAAACTGAATTTATCACGAATATTCCGGATAACCCAGATATTGTTGCAAGTATAACTGTTCAAGGTGCTAATCAAGAAGTGCTTGAAGTAATGGAAGAAGAACAACCAAGTCCTTGGGTGAGCTTCTTACTTACACTCGCACCATTTATCATTGTGATCGTGATCTTCGTCTTCTTGATGAATCAATCGCAAGGTGGCGGCAACAAAGTGATGAACTTTGGTAAGAGTAAGGCTAAAATGTATCGTGAAGATAAGAAGAAAGTTAGCTTTGATGATGTTGCTGGAGCTGACGAAGAGAAGCAAGAATTGGTAGAAGTAGTTGATTTTCTGAAAGATCCTCGAAAATTCACGGCTATTGGTGCTAAAATTCCTAAAGGAATGTTATTAGTCGGACCACCGGGAACGGGGAAAACTTTATTAGCTCGTGCCGTTGCAGGAGAAGCGGGTGTTCCTTTCTTCTCAATTAGTGGTTCTGACTTTGTTGAAATGTTTGTCGGTGTTGGTGCTTCAAGAGTTCGTGATTTGTTTGAAAACGCGAAGAAAAATGCGCCATGTATCATTTTCATTGATGAGATTGATGCGGTTGGTCGTCAACGTGGAGCGGGTGTTGGCGGTGGACACGATGAGCGTGAACAGACTTTAAACCAATTACTCGTTGAGATGGATGGTTTCGGTGATAACGAAGGAATTATTATTTTGGCAGCGACGAACAGACCAGATATTTTAGACCCAGCGTTACTAAGACCGGGACGTTTTGATCGACAAATTAGAGTTGATCGTCCAGATCTAAGAGGGCGTGAGGCGATTCTAAAAGTTCACGCACGCAACAAACCGTTAGCTCCAGAAATTGACTTGAAAACAATTGCCATGCGAACACCAGGATTTTCTGGTGCTGATTTAGAAAACTTACTGAATGAAGCGGCTTTAGTTGCAGCTCGAACGGATAAAAAACAGATCGAGCTTGAAGATATTGATGAAGCAACTGACCGAGTCATTGCAGGACCTGCGAAGAAGAGTCGAGTGATTTCCGAGAAAGAACGCAATATTGTTGCTTATCACGAAAGTGGTCATACAATTATTGGTTTAGTTCTTGATGAGGCTGACCTCGTTCACAAAGTAACGATTGTTCCTCGTGGGCAAGCTGGTGGATATGCAGTCATGCTCCCACGAGAAGATCGCTACTTTATGACCAAACCCGAATTACTTGATAAAGTAACTGGATTACTTGGTGGCCGAGTCGCTGAAGAAATCATCTTTGGTGAAGTGAGTACGGGTGCACATAATGACTTCCAACGTGCAACAAGTATTGTTCGAAAAATGGTTACTGAATATGGTATGAGTGACAAGATTGGTCCAGTCCAGTTTAATGGCAGTAGTGACCAAGTATTTCTCGGTCGAGATATGCAGAGTGAAGCGGGCTATAGTGACGCAATTGCATATGAAATTGATCAAGAAATGCAAAATATGATTAATCTATGTTATGAAAAGGCAAGAGAAATTTTAACTGAGAATAAAGAGAAGTTAGAGCTAATCGCCCAAACCCTATTAGAAGTTGAAACATTAAATGAAGCTCAAATTAAATCGCTATTTGAAACTGGGAAGCTGCCTAAAGAAGATGCAGAGAAACAAGCTGAACAGACAAGTGAATCGGCGGACAAAAATTCAGAAGACGTAAAAGTAACGATTCAAGCAAAAGAAGTGTCTGAACAAGAATCAACGGTTGGCGAAGAATTAGACGACAAACCAGTCGATTCAACTGAAGATTATAATAACGATTAAACAATTATAAACCAGGTTAACCCCTTCCGGAAGGTGTAACCTGGTTTTTATTTTTTACTGGGGGTAAATGTTGGATGGGTGTCAAATTAAAAAAGTGTTTGAATCTGATGATGTGTTGCAGTATGATCAAAATAAAGCGAATCAATCGCTTTATTTTGCGAATCAATCAAAAGGCAGTAAAATAAAACTAAAGAAAAATTAATTGTCTAAAGAGTGGTGATTTTATGTTATTAGTTCTTGATGTCGGAAATACGAATACAGTACTAGGGCTGTTTGAAAACGATCAATTAGCTTTTAAATGGCGGATCCGAACTGATCGAGAAAAAACTGAGGATGAATATGCTGTCCTCGTCAGCTCATTATTTGAACACCGTGGTGTCAAACTAAATGTTGTTAGTGATATCATTATTTCTTCAGTTGTTCCACCAATTATGTATGCATTAGAAAAAATGGCTAAATATTATTTTAATGTAAAACCGATTGTCGTTGGTGACTATCCGATTGATCGTTATTTAAAGATGACTTATCCAAATCCGAAAGAGTTAGGTGCTGACAGAATTGTTAATGCGGTAGGGGCAATTAAAGAGTATGGACAGCCCTTGATTATCATTGATTTTGGTACAGCAACAACATATTGTTACATCAATGAAGATTCTGCATATGTTGGTGGCGCGATTATACCAGGTATTAAAATATCAGTAGATGCTCTCTATGATCGAGCGGCGAAACTTCCACGTGTCGAAATTGAGAAAACAGATAAAGTGATTGGGACATCAACAATTGAAGCCATTCAATCCGGTGTTTATTATGGTTATGTAGGACAAGTTGATTCAGTCATTCGACAAATCAAAGCTGAATCTAAACAAAATCCTAAAGTCATTGCGACAGGGGGCTTAGCTGAGCTAATCGGTCAACAGTCGCAAGAAATTGATGTGATTGATATGTCCCTTACGCTAAAAGGACTAGCAGAAATATATCGAAATGTTAAATAAAAAGGAGTTTTAATTTTGAAAGATTATTTATTAAAAGCAACTGCATGTAATGGATCGGTTCGTGCTTATGCGATTCAATCAACTGAATTAGCTGAAGAGGCGAGAAGACGTCAGGATACATGGGCTACAGCAACAGCTGCATTAGGGCGAACGATTACGATTGCAGCAATGATGGGTGCAATGTTAAAAGGTGAAGACAAAATAACGATTAAAATAGAAGGTGACGGGCCTACTGGACCAATTGTGGCTGATGCAAACGCGAGAGGCGAAGCGCGAGCCTATATTACAAACCCACACGTTGACTTTGATCTAAACGAACATGGTAAATTAGATGTTTCTCGTGCCGTTGGAACAAATGGTTACTTAAGTGTTGTGAAAGATTTAGGTCTTAAAGAACATTTTACTGGTCAAGTTCCGATTGTTTCGGGAGAAGTTAGTGAAGACTTTACTTATTATTTTGCTAGCTCTGAACAAATTCCAACTTCAGTTGGCGCGGGGGTTTTAGTTAACCCTGATCAGTCAGTGCTAGCAGCTGGTGGCTTTATTATCCAAGTCATGCCAGGAACATCAGATGAGACAATTGACTATCTTGAAAAACGGATTACTTCAATCCCGGCTATATCGGCACTGATTGAGGCGGGTAGCAAGCCTGAAGGTATCCTTGTTGAGATTTTTGGTAAAGAAGATGTCAATATTTTAGATAAAGTCCCTGTTTCTTTCGTCTGTACGTGCTCGATTGAAAGAATTAAAAACGCAATTACGAGTTTAGCTGATGAAGAGTTGACACAAATGATTGAGATTGACGAAGGAGCAGAAGCAACATGCCACTTTTGTAATGAACAGTATGTCATTACAAAAGATGAGTTAATTGAAATCCAACAATCCAAGGAGAAATAAAGATGCGCAAAATATGGCTTTGGATCATTCTTATTTTAATCGTTTCGAATATACTAACATTTGTACTGATGCGAAATGGTGAGGAAGAGATAGAACGAACGACACCAGTGGAAGAAATTGATGTTGAACTTCCAATTGCAACAATTGATGATCAAGAAATTTATTATGATGACTGGATTTCATATCTAGAGATACACTACGGTAGGGAAGCTTTGGCTGAGATGATTGATCAACGTGTGATAAATAAATTGGCAAATGAGCATAATTTAACAATTGATCCTAAATTAATTGACTTGGAGATTTCTTTTTTAGCAACATTAGTCGGGCAACTACCAGAAGATAAAGTTGAAAAAACGGAAGCTGAGTGGCGGGAGACGATCGAAAATCGCTTGCTGGCAGATATGCTTTTTGCAAAAGATGTGATAATCCCAGATGATGAGTTGCGAGCATACTATGATACGTATCAATCACAATATCAATTTTCCCATCGGGTCGAGCTTTCGCATATCATCGTAAATGACCAGGAAACAGCTGATCGTGTTTATCAAGAGTTGGAAGGTGGAGCTGAATTTAAAGCATTAGCCTATGAATATACAATTGATGATGATTCTAGATCTGCCGGTGGATACTTGGGTTTCTTTACAAGGGAAAGCAGTTTTCTGCCTGCTAATTATTTTGATCAGACAAAAAATATGGCAGAGCATAGTTATAGCGAGCCCTTTTTAGGTAATCAAGGTTATGTCATTCTCTATTTACATCGAGAACTACCCGAAATTCAGTTAGACTTTGATCAATTAAAAGATCATATTCGAATTAAAATTGCAATTGAACAATTGGGCATAACACCATCAATCCAAGATTTTTGGACTGAATTTGATATTGATTGGATCTATTGACAAATAAATCTGTTTGATATATAATTAAACTAATAAGATTAATCGGAATTAGGAGGGTGTTTAAATGAAAGTAGCAAATTCAATAGCTGATTTAATTGGCAACACACCGATTGTAAAGTTGAATCGTTTGACAGGACCGGAAGATGCTGAAGTTTATGCTAAGCTCGAGTACATGAACCCAGGTAGTTCAGTAAAAGATCGTATTGCTTTAGCGATGGTTGAAGCTGCTGAAAAAGCGGGGCACTTAAAAGAAGGTTCAACAATTATTGAACCGACAAGTGGTAACACTGGAATTGGGATTGCGATGGTTGCAGCAGTCAAAGGCTATAAAGCCATTCTAGTTATGCCAGACACGATGAGTCTTGAAAGACGAAATTTATTACGAGCATATGGTGCAGAACTCATCTTAACACCTGGTTCAGGTGGAATGAATGCAGCAATTAAGAAAGCAAAAGATCTAAGTGAAGAGCATGGCTACTTTATGCCACAACAATTTGAGAATGAAGCAAACCCAAATATTCATGAACAGACAACGGGACAAGAGATTGTTGAGCAAATGGGTGACCAACTTGATGCGTTTGTATCAGGTATTGGTACAGGTGGAACGATTACGGGTGCAGGGAAAGTTTTAAAAGAAAAGTATCAAGATATTAAACTGTATGCAGTTGAACCAACAGATTCAGCAGTTTTATCAGGAAAAGAAGCCGGTCCACATAAGATTCAGGGAATAGGTGCTGGATTTGTTCCTAAAGTATTGGATACAGAACTTTATGATGAAATTTTTACGGTAACAAATGATCAAGCATATGAAACCGCAAGAGCTGCGGCTCGATTAGAGGGATTATTAGGTGGTGTTTCCTCAGGAGCAGCAATCTACGCAGCAACTCAAATTGCAAAATCACTAGGTAAAGGAAAAAAAGTGCTAGCAATTATTCCGAGTAACGGGGAACGGTATTTATCAACACCGCTATATCAATTTGAAGATTAAGCTAAATTAAAGCAATTCTCATTATTTTATGAGAGTTGCTTTTTTTATTGTAAAATAATGTTATGATTAAAGGGTAGACTTTTTTCGGCGAAAATGTGTAAAAAAACTGCTATCTGATGATGAATGGTGGTAGAATGGAATAAAAACAATAGGGGCGATCAATTTGATTCAGATGATTAAAACGAAGCAGGGAAAACTAGATCTCAAAAAGAAAACAGCGATTATGGGGATTTTAAATATAACACCTGATTCATTTTCTGATGGTGGACAATATAATCAAGTTGAGTATGCAGTTGCACAAGCTGAGAAAATGGTTGCAGACGGTGCCGATATTATTGATATCGGAGGTGAGTCTACATCATC
The DNA here is from genome assembly GCA_012838505.1 of Bacilli bacterium. Lineage (GTDB taxonomy): Bacteria > Bacillota > Bacilli > Bacillales > Amphibacillaceae > Amphibacillus. The sequence goes on from DUPD01000076.1 coordinate 36,737, forward strand.
TTACCGTCCAGGATACTCGCCGGTAACAATAGCTGATGAAATTGACCGCGTTGTTCCTGTGATTAAGGCGATCAGACAATCTTTATCTGTTCCAATTTCAATTGACACATTTAAGTCTGAAACAGCCAAAGCAGCGATCGAAGCCGGAGCAGATATGATCAATGATATTTGGGGAGCAAAATTTGATCCTAAAATAGCCGAAATTGCTGCGACTTATGATGTGCCAATTATTTTAATGCACAATCGAAAGCAAGCTAATTACAGTCATCTAATTGAAGATATGAAAAATGATTTGCAAGAAAGTATTAAGATTGCTAAAGCATCTGGTGTTAAAGATGACAAGATTATCCTAGATCCAGGCATTGGTTTTGCTAAAACTATGGATGAAAATATCGAGGCCATTCGGCAATTAGCTTCATTTAAAGCGATGGGTTACCCACTATTATTAGGTGTTTCTAGGAAACGTGTGATTGGCCATGTGTTAGACTTGCCAATCGAAGAACGCGATGAGGGTACGGGTGCACTTACGGGTTATGGGATTACTAAAGGGGTCGATGTTGTGCGTGTACACAATGTTAAATTGAATGCACGAATTGCAAAAATGACAGATGCACTTGTTGGAAAGGGTGTTAACTGAATGGATAAGATTTTTTTAAATCAATTATCGTTTTATGGCTATCACGGTGTACTTAAAGAAGAGAATGAGTTAGGTCAAATATTCCAAGTTGATTTAGAGCTGTTTTTAAATTTGAAGAAGGCTGGTCAGACAGATCAAATGGAAGACTCGATTCACTATGGTGAAGTTTTTAATCAAGTAAAAGAAATTGTTGAAGGTAAGTCATACGCATTAATAGAAGCAGTTGCTGATAAGGTAGCAAAAAAACTTCTAGCTGAATACGATCTTTTAGAGGCGTGTAAAGTAAAGGTCATTAAGCCCAATCCACCGATTGCTGGTCACTACCAATCGGTAGCAGTCGAAATTTACCGGGAGAGAAAAGATTATGAATAAGGTGTACATTGCGCTGGGATCGAATATAGCGCCAAGAGTTGATTATTTAAATCAAGCAATTGAAGCGATTGGACAAGTTGAGCAGATGTCAGTCGTCAAACAGTCTTCTATTTATGAGACTGAACCAGTCGGATATCAAGATCAAGCTAAGTTTCTAAATCAGGTGATCGAAGTTGAGACGACGTATTCACCGATGGAAGTATTGCTAGCTTGTCAATCAATTGAAAATAAATTAGGCCGGAAACGCGAGGTAAGGTGGGGTCCTCGGACAATTGATCTTGACATATTGCTCTATAATCATGAAAATATAATGACGAATCAATTAATTGTGCCCCATCCACGAATGGATAGTAGAGCTTTTGTTTTAGTACCATTAGTTGAATTAAATCCAGAACTGGTTATTCCTACAACTAATCAGACCGTATCTGAACAATTATCTTTAATTGCAAATCATGAAAAAAGAGGTGTTGTTAAGTGGATCAAGAAAGATGGGGTAGACGAATCAGGGCTTATCGAAAATTAAAGGGTTATACACAAATCGAGTTTTCTGATGCCCTAGGTATTTCATTGTCAATTGTCGGAGAGATTGAACGTGGTAAACGTAAACCAACAAAGGAGTTCTTAGAAAGAACTGTTGAAACTTTGGGTATTCCTTTAGTAGAGTTAGAGCCTCCCCAAGAGCGATAATTCTTGCAGTCAAATGGTTAATAAGTAATAATATTAACTTGTTGATCAGAGTGATCTGTAAAGATTAAAGGTAGGTTAGATAACTGAGATATGCTATGATACACTAATGAATAACTACTATATATGAAGACAATCAAGAATCGGAGTGAATTATTATGTCAGAAGAATTAAATGAACATATGAGGGTTCGCAGAGATAAAATGAATGACATGCGAACGAAAGGAATTGATCCTTTTGGGGACAAGTTTGATCGGACGCATATGGCGAGTGAATTAATTGCAGACTATAATGAGGTTTCTAAAGAGGAATTAGAGAAAAAGGCGGTCAATGTAACGGTTGCGGGCCGAATTATGACTAAGCGTGGGAAAGGAAAAGTAGGCTTCTCACATATTCAGGATTTTAGTGGACAAATCCAAATATACGTCCGTAAAGATGAAATTGGTGAAGATGCATACGAACTCTTTAATACGGCAGACTTAGGTGATATTGTTGGTGTGTCAGGAGAAGTTTTCAAAACGAATGTTGGCGAATTGTCGATAAAAGTTACGTCATTTACTTTCTTAACAAAATCATTAAGACCATTACCTGAAAAATTCCATGGATTAAAGGATGTCGAGCAACGTTATCGTCAACGCTATCTTGATCTAATTACAAATCAAGAGAGTAAAGAGACATTTATTATGCGCAGTAAAATTATTCAATCCATGCGACGCTATTTAGATAACGCAGGATTTTTAGAAGTCGAAACACCAATGATGCATAACATTCCGGGCGGGGCATCTGCTCGTCCATTTATTACACATCACAATACGTTAGATATCGAGCTTTATATGCGAATTGCGATCGAACTTCACTTAAAGCGATTAGTTGTTGGTGGAATGGAGCGCGTTTATGAAATTGGTCGAGTCTTTAGGAATGAGGGGGTCTCAACTAGACATAATCCTGAGTTTACAATGATTGAACTTTACCAGGCTTATGCTGACTACGAGGATATTATGAATTTGGTCGAAAATATGGTTGCGCATATCGCTGAAGATGTTACTGGCTCGACAACAGTTCAATACGGTGATGACAAGATCGAATTAAAGCCAAATTGGAAAAGAGTTCATATGGTTGATATCATTAAAGAATACACAGGTGTTGATTTCTGGCCAAAGATGACTGATGATGAAGCTAGAGCTTTAGCAAAAGAGCACAAGATAGAAATAAACAGTATGATGACTTATGGACATATTGTAAATGAATTTTTCGAGCAACGTGTCGAAGAGCAGCTCGTTCAACCAACATTTGTCTATGGTCATCCAGTGGAGATTTCACCGCTAGCGAAGAAGAATCAAGAGGATGGTCGATTTACTGATCGTTTTGAATTGTTCATCGTCCGCCGCGAGCATGCGAATGCTTTCTCCGAATTAAATGATCCGATTGATCAACGAGAGCGTTTTGAAGCGCAAGTTAAGGAAAGAGAACAAGGAAATGATGAAGCGCATGAAATGGATGAAGATTTCCTTGAGGCACTTGAATACGGAATGCCTCCAACTGGTGGTTTAGGAATTGGAATTGACCGCCTAGTGATGCTATTAACGAATGCGCCATCGATTCGAGATGTTTTACTGTTTCCTCAAATGAAAAATAAATAATACGATAAGTTCCTATTATAAGATCAGGGCTGTAGGTAGTGAATTAATTATTCATTTCATGGTTATCTTATAATAGGAACTTTTTTATAAAAAAGGGTTGACGAAGAAATGAGTCCGTGTTATATTAATTAAGTCGCCAAAATTGGATAACAAAACAAATTAATTTTTATTAAAAAAAGATGTTGACATTTGAATGGCGTTCGTTATATAATATAAAAGCTGTCGCAAAGAGGACGGCAACAATTGATCTTTGAAAACTGAATCCAAACAACCAAAGAAGTTAAGAAAAGAAGTAAACAGAAGCTAGTGCTTCAAGAACGAGTTAAT
>DUPD01000077.1 GCA_012838505.1 Bacilli bacterium
CATAAAAAAACTCCCCCTTTTAATATGCAAAAAATTTAGCATATTATTTCAGGAAAGTACAGTCTTTAATATGGAAGAATGTGAACAAAGTGAGCTGTTTTTTGAGGGAATAAAGTGCTTCTTTACAATAATAAAGACCGTAAGTGCTCTAAATCTTTAATGACAGGGGATGGGGTGAAAAAGTTATAACGTACATATCCCACTTTGTTTTCCGCATGTCCTTTTTCATTTCCTTTTCTCGGGTTACAAGCTTGTGCTTCAAATCCGTAATGCATTGAAAATTGACGAAAGGCATCAGTGAAAATAGTTTCCTCACCACGGCTCCTTGCCTTGACCACTGCTGCCGAAAGATTATCTAAACGAAGCTTTCTTGGGACAAATTCTGCCTGTTTAAAGAGCACTTTCAGTCCTTCAAGGAAACATTCTTGGTTTTCCGAAGGTAAAGGAACTGCCAGTCCTCCGTTACTGTATGGAAAACTCATGACTAAGCAATGAATATCTTTCACTTTTCCATCTTCGACAGCTTCCGTAATCCCAAAATCGACTTGAGCTTCTGCGGGAGGATGAGACAATCTTTCGTACTCTTCTTTCAATTCATCTGATTCATTGATCATTTTTTCTTTCCACTCATTCTTAATAAAATTACAAACGGTTCGATAAGAGCCCGTGAAGCCTAACTTCTGCAACCCTTTAAATATATTTGTATTATTCCTTCTTAATTTCTGTTTGAGCGAGTAGTCTTCTGTTAGCCAATCAATGACAATTTATCCCCAATTCTCGTCATACATCATTCCTTTTTTTCGGATACTTTCTCTTCAGGTAACTGATCACCGTCCGCATACTTCTTCACAGTTGTCCAACAAAAACCAGTACGTTTTGAAATTTCATTGATAGACAATGATTTATTATTTCTTAAATTTTTGATATGATTGATTTCAGGCATTGCTAGCATCCTTTCATTTCCTCCCACCATTAACGGTAGGATATTTTTAAGGGGTTGGCAAGCTTTTTTTATTGTGCAACCTTCTCACATTTTCTTAACTTTTATTATGCATTAAACACCCGTATCATTGTGTTTTTGATGAGGAGTATTAGAATAGGGTGAGATTTGAATGTGGTAATGAGTTACAAGACATTTGTAATAATTTATTAATTATAGTATAATTGACATATTATGATAAAGTCCATATAATTGTGTAAAAAGAATGGGCCATCTGATCACCTTTACGGTACAATGTTTTTAACGACAAAAACTTTACCAGGAGGCAGATCAAGATGACCCACATCCATTTTACATTGAAAAGAGAAGAAATACAAAGTTTAATTGAGACAGCCGTAAAAGACGATATATCTAAAAATATTTTAACAACTGTCTTTAATCAACTAATGGAAGAACAGCGAACACAATACATTCAAGCGAGTGACTACGAACGATCCAGCAAGAGAACAAGTCAACGAAACGGATACTATGATCGAAACTGGACTACCCGGATAGGTTCATTAGATTTAAAGGTGCCAAGAACCCGAGATGGAAAGTTCTCTCCTACACTGTTTGAGCGTTACCAACGAAATGAAAAAGCACTACTCGCATCGATGTTAGAAATGTATATTTCAGGCGTTTCAACGCGTAAAGTATCTGACGTAGTAGAAAAACTTTGTGGTACTTCTGTTTCCAAGTCGTTTGTTTCTAGCTTAACCGCTGAGCTTGATCCAATGGTAAATGAATGGCGGAATCGTTCTCTTTCAGGAACAAAGTATCCCTACGTTGTGACCGATGTCCTTTATATCAAAGTGAGAGAAGCTGGCAGAGTGATCTCTAAAAGCTGTCATATCGCTATTGGAATCAGTGAAGATGGAAGCCGGGAAATCATTGGCTTTATGATTCTAAATGGTGAAAGTGAATCCACATGGCATACATTTTTTGAACATCTAAAAAAGCGTGGACTTCATGGTACCGAGTTAATCATTTCCGATTCACATGCAGGTTTAGTATCTGCTGTTCGTAAGTCATTCACTGGTGTCTCATGGCAAAGATGTCAAGTTCACTTTATGAGAAATATACTTACTCGTGTGCCTAAAAGAGATTCAAAAGCATTTAGAGAAGCCGTAAAATCCATTTTTCGCTTTACAGACATGGAATTAGCCCGTGCTGCCAAAGACGATTTAATCCATAAATTTATGGACAACAAACGTTATGAAAAAGCTTGTCAGATCCTTGATGAAGGTTTCGAAGATGCCTTTCAATATACTGTCGCTAAAAAAGGACACTCGAGACTCAAGAGTACAAATGTCATTGAACGCTTAAATCAAGAAGTTCGTAGACGTGAGAAAGTAGTACGCATTTTTCCAAATACTGATTCAGCGATACGATTAATCGGTGCCGTCCTCATGGATATCCATGAGGAATGGATTGGATCGCCTAGGAAATATATTAAATTTTAATTTTTTGAATTGGGGGTACCCCCAATTCAATAATCAAATATCTATAAACTGAAGTTAAAAACATTGTGTTGTATTTTACACAAGATTGTGGACTTGACTTATTATGCATATTATATTATATTATATTATATTATATTATAAGGGGAAATTTATGATGAAAAGATTAGTAGTTTTATTTTTATCGTTGTTTGTCGTAATTGGTTTATCAGCTTGTGATGGCGAAACAACAGAAAAAGAAATAGGCACGGTTAGCTCAGGTGATGAAAATCAATCTGAACAAGAGGAAGAATCAAATGATGTAGACGATGCAGAAGAAAATGCATCTGAAAATGAAGATCAAGAATCTGAATCAAACAGTTATGATGAAGTGTTGTTAGATGATGAAGTAGCAACTGTAACATTAAAGAGTATCGAAACAGTTGCAGATGATATTTTCGGAGATGAACACAAGATAAAACTGGATATTGAGAACAAATCAGACAAAACTATTGTTGTTCAATCGGATCAAGTAAGTATTGATGGTTTAATGGTTGACGACATGGCAATATTTAGTGAGACAGTAGCAGGTGGAAAAAGAGCAAATGGTAGTTTAGATATCATGTCATTTGACGAGGAATTACCAGAGCTTAATGAAAACTTAGAATTTATTTTAATTGTTATTGACGAAGAAACATTTGACAGAATATCCGAGACAGATATTAGTGTAGATTTAAAATAAAAAAATTAAGTATCGAAAAAGACATCTCATATCGAGGTGTCTTTTTTATTTGGAGATGATATTAATGTCAAACACAAGACCAGATCGTCAAGGTGCACATAGGACTAACTATGAGAGGAATAGGAAGAGGATATTTGATGTTGGGCAACTAACGATGGCAGAACAGCAAACGGAAGTAATATGACTGGTATCCATATCGAGTTGTGTATTAACTCAGGCGGTAATTACAAACAAACCGTAGAAACTGGTGCTAAACTTGTAGCTCATTTAATTAAAAAACACAATTTAAAAATAAATAAAGTAAAGCAACACGCTGACTTCTATAATAAAAATTGTCCAGCACAGATTAGAGCGGGTAAAGACGGTATTACGTGGACAAAATTTATTGATATGGTTAAAGGTGTAGGAGAGTCTAACAAGCCGTCCACAGGCTCTACAGGCAAGCCACAGAGCAAGCCTAACACATCTAATAAGACTGTTAAACCAAATTATAATACTAAGTCAATCGTGGAGTTTTTACAGTCGATTAGCGAGCCTTACAGCTTAAATCATCGTAAAAAATTGGCTGAATATTATGGTGTAAAATCGTATTCGGGACAGGCGGTTAAAAATATTCAGTTGTTAGATTTGATTAAAAAAGATTATAAAGCTAATGGTAAGTTGAGAACAAGTAAACCTAAAGCTATTGCATCTAACAAGACAACAAACAAGCCTACAGTCAAGTATCCATTACCTTCTGGTATATTAAGACGAGGTTGCAAGGGCAACGCTGTACGACAACTACAGATAGCTTTAAATGCAGCCAATTTTAAAGTTGGTAATGTGGATGGGATTTACGGAGCAAAGACAGAGGATGCTGTGAGACGTTTTCAAATGGTTCACGATGCTTATAATGTAGATGGAGTATATGGCAGTAGGACGAGGACTAGATTAGATAAAGTGGTAAATAAGTAAGATTTAATAAATAAAACAAGGCTACTAACATTTGACGATTAAAAGTTGGATGTTGGTAGCCTTTTTTGTTTTTGAAAAATTTGACTTTTACGATTTTATCAGTAATATGATAGTTAATAGTTGCTATATAAATTTAGCTATAGACTACTAAATTCATTGCAACTAACAACTCAATAAATAAGAAGTGTTAGAATAGTATGACAATTATTGAAACCCATACACACCAAGGCGGCTATACTGTAAGCAGTTCAAAAGCAAAACCTACTAATTCAGAGTTCATCGCAATGGTCGCTGATCACCTAAGGCTTGAGTATCGTGCGAGTTAATCATTAATTCAATCCTCTTTTATCGTTTTTGAAAATGATAAAAGAGGATTTTTAACTGCCCAAGACTACCTATCCTTGACAATATTAAGATGATTACACAAGTTGTTCTAATATACAGATTAAACAATATTTGATTAGGTAATATATTAAAAGCAACGTATACTAACATTCTTTTTGCACAAACTAAGCAAAAAGGAGGTTTTTTTATGAAAAAAATTATTGTTTTAGTTGGAGTGTTGTTTATCTTAATTCCGATAAATATACATGCCGAGTCAACGTATACTGTTCAACCTAATGATACACTTTGGAAGATTGCACTCAAGTATCAAATTGGGGTGACAGAAATCATTGAGGTCAACCCACAGTTAGAAAATCCAGATTTAATTTATCCAAAAGACAAAATTTCAATTCCAAATATTGATGCGATTAAACACACAGAACACATTGTCATTCAGTTAGTTAATCAAGAGCGCGTACTTAATGGATTGAATGAGCTTCGACCAGACTGGCAATTATCAAGAATCGCACGAATTAAATCAGCTGATATGTTAGAAAATAATTATTTTTCACATACAAGGCCAGTATATGAATCGCCATTTGATATGATTCAGGATTTTGGACTTCACTATCGTCAGGCAGCTGAAAACATTGCGCGTGGACAACAGACGCCACATGCTGTCTTTAGAGCATGGATGAACAGTTCAGGTCACCGCGCTAACATTCTAGGTGATTTCAGTCATATCGGAGTTGGCTATGTTGAAGACGGTAAATACTGGACACAGATGTTTATAAAGCGCTGACAAAGAAAGTTCGGTTCAATCATCTCCATCTATTTTAAAATAAACTGAATTTTCTATAACAATATATTATTTTTTGTGGTAAGATTTGATATAGAAAAATAATATTGGAGATGTATATGATGAAAGTAGCCAAATTTGGGGGAAGTTCAGTAGCAGATGCCGTACAATTAAAAAAGGTAGCCACAATTATTCAAGCAGATGAGCAGAGACGTGTAATTATCGTCTCTGCTCCTGGAAAACGTCATGCTAATGATGTTAAAGTAACTGATTTATTGATTGAACTCGGCGAGTCGTATCAGGAAAAACAAAATTATGATAATGAGTTAGCTAAAGTTATTGCCCGGTTTCAATCAATTGTCGATGATTTAGGGTTATCAAATCAAGTGATAACTCATATTGAATCTCGTGTTAATGAAATTTTTCAGAGCGATGGCGATTTAAACTTTAAGTTCGATGCAATTAAAGCAATTGGTGAAGACACACTTGCACAGATCCTCAGTGAATACCTACAATCACTTGGAGTTAATGCTCGATATTTAAATCCAAAAGATGCTGGATTGATCCTGAGTGAACAGCCCGGTGGTGCTCAAATTCTTGAAGAAAGTTTTGCCAAGATTTATCGATTAAGAGAATATGAGGAAATCTTGATTATTCCTGGATTCTTTGGTTACACAACGACAGGTAAGCTTGTCACATTTTCTAGAGGGGGCTCAGACATTACTGGCTCAATCGTTGCTGCGGGTGTTAAAGCAGAGCTTTATGAGAATTTTACTGATGTTGACTCTGTTTATTGTGTCAATCCATCGATTGTTAAAAATCCAAAAGAAATTACTACTTTAACATATAAAGAGATGAGAGAATTATCGTACGCTGGTTTTTCTGTTTTTCATGCAGAAGCTTTAATCCCAGCTGTTCGTGCTGAAATTCCGGTTTGTATTAAGAACACAAATAACCCCGATGGCCTCGGTACGATTATTGTCTCTAAAAAAGAAGTCGATATTCAAGCTAATCCTGTAGTTGGAATCGCTAGTGATAATGGATTTATGAGTATATACATTAGTAAATACTTAATGAACAGGGAAGTTGGTTTCGGACGCAAACTATTGCAAATTTTAGAAGATGAGGGGATTTCTTATGAACATACACCTTCAGGAATCGATGACTTGTCGGTAATTATTCGGGAAGAACAGATGGATGAGCAAAAAGAAGAGATCGTGCTTGAGCGAATTAAGGCAGAGTTAAAACCTGACCAAGTCCATGTTGAGCGTGGATTAGCACTAGTGATGATCGTTGGAGAAGGTATGCAGAGTCAAGTTGGAACAGCTTATACTGCTACAAAAGCATTCAAAGATGCAAATGTTAATATTGAAATGATCAATCAAGGTTCTTCAGAGGTTTCTTTAATGTTTGGCATTAAAGAAAAAGCTGTCAATGACGCAGTAAAATCACTTTATCAAGCTTTTTTTAATAAGTAGTTTAAAAATAACTGTAGCTTATTCAGGCTACAGTTATTTTTGTGAACAAATTATAACTAGGTGCTAACATCATATAATAAATTACTTGCTAAAGTAAGTGATAAACGATAAGATGTAGATGAGTAATTGATCCTTCGCACACTAACTTTATTGGAAAAGGAGCTTTTTTATGAGTGAAAATTATGACCTAGTAATATTAGGTGGTGGTATGGGAGGCTATATCGCAGCCATTCGTGCTCGACAGTTAGGGTTAAGTGTTGCTTTAGTTGAAAAAGACTTACTTGGCGGTACATGTCTACACAAGGGATGTATCCCAACAAAGACACTATTAAAAAGTGCGTCGATTTATCAAGATGTACTTAACAGTCAACAATATGGGATAGAAACGTCTAACCCAGTGCTTCATTTTTCTAAAATTCAAGCTCGAAAAGACGGTGTTGTTAATCAACTTTATCGTGGGCTCCAACATCTAATGAAACAAAATAAAATAGATCTATTTAATGGTTATGGTCGTCTATTAGGGCCATCAATCTTCTCACCGATGGCTGGAGCAATCTCAGTTGAACATGAAGGTGAGCAAGAAAATACGATCTTAATTGGTAAGTATGTTTTACTTGCAACTGGCACGGTAGCAAATCAACTGGATCTGCTGCCGTTTGATGGCAAGTTTATTTTATCTTCTGATGATGCTTTAAGATTAGAAAAACTACCTGAATCAATAGCGATTATAGGTGGTGGCGTGATCGGGATAGAGTGGGCTTCAATGCTTAATGATTTTGGTGTTAACGTAACATTAATCGAAAACCAAACACAACTATTACCATCATTTGACCATGAGATTTCCAAGCAATTAGCAAAAGATTTCCAAGCAAAAGGCATCAACGTCTTAACAAACAATGCAGTTATTAATCACAAGATTATTGATAATCAAGCAGTTGAAATTGAGTTAACTGATAGTACAGAAAAGCAGACGATCATAACCGATCAAGTGCTGGTCGCAATCGGACGCTCAGCTAATATAGCGGATATCGGGATAAATAATACGTCTATCACAACCGATTCAACCGGTTTTATCGATGTTAATAAATATTATCAAACAAAAGAAGAACATATCTATGCTGTCGGTGACTGTATCGGTGGGGAGCAGTTGGCGCATGTTGCTGCACACGAAGGAAAGCTGGCCGTTGAGCATATGGTAGGACAGCTCGATAAGTTTCAACAACAAACCTTTGTTCCAAGTTGTGTTTACAGTCAGCCAGAAGTCGCAACAGTTGGTTTAAGTGAACTTGAAGCGTCTAATCAAGGTCTAAACATTAAAGTTAAAAAACTACCTTTTTCAGCAATTGGTAAAGCATTAGTTAATGGTGATAATAGCGGATTTGTAAAAATGATTATTGACCAAGATACAAAAGATTTACTTGGTGTTCACATGATCGGTAATCAAGTAACCGAATTAATTGCTGAAACCAGTCTGGCGATGTTGCTCGATGCAACTGCTACAGAAATCGGCTACAGCATTCATCCACACCCATCGTTAAGTGAAGCGATTCAAGAAGTGGCGCTGGCAATTGATGATCAGCCAGTTCATAGCTTATGAGAGGAGTATTCAAATGATTAATCATGAAGATTTACAATTAACAGATGATGACGTATTAGAAATGTATCGTTTAATGCTAACAGCGCGTCGTTTTGATGAGCGGACATGGCTCCTTAACCGCGCGGGGAAAATACCTTTTTTAGTATCATGTCAAGGACAGGAAGCTCAACAAGTTGGTGCCGCCTATGCCTTGGATCGTGAGCGTGATTATACAGCACCATATTATCGAGATTTTGGTGTTGTACTTGCATTGGGGATGACAGTTAAAGATTTAATGATGCAAGCATTTGCAAAAGCAGCTGATCCAAACTCGGGTGGAAGACAGATGCCTGGGCATTTTGGTTCGAAGCGATTACGCATGTTGTCAGGCTCATCACCAGTTACTACCCAAGTCCCACATGCGGTAGGTGTTGGCCTAGCTTGCCAAATGAATAACGATCAAGCGATTTCATTTGTCACTTTAGGTGAAGGTTCTACGAATCAAGGTGATTTTCATGAAGGAGCCAACTTTGCCGCTGTTCATAAATTACCGGTCATCATTATGGTTGAAAACAATCAATATGCGATCTCGGTCCCATTAAATAAACAAGTTGCTTGTGAAAAAATTTCGGATCGTGCGATTGGCTACGGCATGTATGGGGAAACGATTGACGGCAATAATCCATTAGCTGTTTATCAAGCGATAAAAAAAGCTCGAGATCGTGCACTTAAAGGTGAAGGTCCGTCACTGATTGAAGCGGTCAGTTACCGTTTAACGGCACACTCAAGTGATGATGATGATATGACTTATCGGACACAAGAAGAGATTGATCAAGCAAAAGAACAAGACGGTCTTCATACGTTTAGACAATATTTAGTTAAAAAAAATATATTAACTGATCAGATCGAATCAGAAATGGAAGCTGCGATTAAAGCTGAGATCAATCAAGCAACAGAAGCTGCTGAAAAAGCACCATATCCATCAGTTGAAACACTCTATGATGGTGTTTATCAGTAAGGGAGGGAAGAAACAATGTCTGTATTATCATATATTGAAGCGATTCAATTGGCGATGAAAGAAGAGATGGAACGTGATGAGAAGGTCTTTATCTTAGGTGAAGATGTAGGTAAACGTGGGGGAGTTTTTCGTGCAACTGATGGTCTTTATGAGCAGTTTGGCGAAAAACGAGTCATAGATACACCGTTAGCTGAATCAGCGATTGTTGGTGTTGGTATTGGAGCTGCGATGTACGGGATGATTCCAATTGCAGAAATTCAGTTTGCTGATTTTATTTTACCTGCTGTTAACCAGATTATTTCTGAAGCAGCTAAGTTACGCTATCGTTCAAATAATGACTGGAGTAGCCCGATCACAATTAGGGCACCTTACGGCGGGGGTGTTCACGGGGCACTCTATCATTCACAATCGATGGAAGCTATTTTTGCGAATCAACCAGGATTAAAAATCGTGATGCCATCAAGTCCAAGAGATGCAAAAGGGTTATTAAAAGCAGCTATTCGTGATCCGGATCCAGTTCTATTCTTTGAACATAAGCGAGCGTATCGATTATTAAAAGAAGAAGTACCAGAAACGGATGAACTGATCCCTATTGGAAAAGCAAATCTCGTTCGTGAAGGATCAGATATCACCGTTATTTCGTATGGTTTAATGTTGCATTATGTAAAAGAAATAGCCAATGAGCTAGCAACCGAAAAAGAGATTGATGTACATGTCCTTGATTTAAGAACAGTCTACCCATTAGATCAAGCTGCTATCATTCAAGCAGCGAAACAGACGGGCAAAGTGTTACTCGTTACTGAAGACAATAAAGAAGGCAGTATTATTAGTGAGGTTTCAGCAATTATCGCTGAACACTGTTTATTTGATTTAGATGCACCAATTCAGAGGTTAGCTGGTCCAGACGTACCGGCGATGCCGTATGCACCAACATTAGAAAAAGAATTTATGGTCAATAAAGATAAAATTAAACAAGCTATGATCGATTTGGCTCTATTTTAGTAGATTGGAGGGATTCAGATGACGATTAAAACAATGACAATGCCACAACTAGGTGAAAGTGTAACTGAAGGTACGATTAGCCAGTGGCTGATTAAGGCTGGTGATAAAATTGAGCAATATCAACCAGTATTAGAGGTGATGACTGATAAAGTTAATGCAGAAGTTCCAGCATTGTATTCAGGAACAATTGTGAAGTTGCTTGCTGAAGAAGATGAGACTGTTAACGTCGGAACACCTATATTTGAAATTAAAGTTGATTCAGGTCACACTGAAGATCACGATCATGAAGTTGATGTTCAAGAGCATGATCGTGCTAAAAAAAGTCAAACGCAAAAATCAGAATCAATGAAGCAAAGATACTCACCTGCAGTTTTAACTCTAGCACAAGAACATCAGATTGATTTAAGTAAGCTAAGAGGGACTGGATTAGCCGGAAGAATTACTCGAAAAGATGTGCTCAATTATTTGAATAACGAAAATAATCAGGTTGTTGAATCAATCGAAAATGAGTCGATTATCCAAGCTAAAACGACACAACAGCCTGTTCCCCCAGTAGCGGTTAATCGTGAGATTCCTGTTACCGGAATTAGAAAAGCAATTGCTACTAATATGGTTCGAGCTAAAACAGAAATACCACACGCTTGGATGATGATTGAAGTTGACGTGACAAACTTAGTTGCTTATCGTAATGCTGAAAAGGACAAATTTAGAGAAGAAGAAGGTTATAACCTATCATATTTCGCATTCTTTTTAAATGCGGTAGCCAAGGCATTAAAAGAATTTCCTGAATTAAATAGTTCGTGGCAAGATGATAAGATTATTCAACATAAAGAGATTAACTTATCGATCGCAGTTGGAAATGAAACTGAGTTGTATGTACCTGTGATTCATAATGTTGATGAAAAAAGTATTAAAGGGATTGCAAAGAGTGTTCATCAATTGGCGCATAAAGCAAAGCATAATCAGTTGACGCAAGCAGATATGGAAGGTGGAACCTTTACGGTTAACAATACGGGAACGTTTGGTTCTGTTCAATCGATGGGTGTCATTAATTATCCACAAGCGGCCATCTTACAAGTAGAATCGATTGTGAAGAAGCCTGTGATTATTAATGACATGTTTGCAGCGCGTGATATGGTCAATTTGTGTTTATCACTTGACCATCGAATTTTAGATGGTGTAATTTGCGGAAGATTTATGTCACACGTTAAAAACATTTTAGAAAATATCTCAGGCGACACAACACCAATATATTAAATCATTAATATCAGTCCTAGTTATTTTATTTGTGACAGAATAAAGTAGTTAGGGCTATTTTTTTAATTGGTTTTGAATATTTTACTATTGTAAACTATAATAAAGGTTAGGTTGTATGATTTAGTTTAAAATAGGTGAGGAGCGAATCGAAGTGAAAATAGACTATCAAATGCTTAAAATGATTGTGGCGGTGCCAATTGCAGTTTTGATTGCTGAAACACTGGGGTTGAATTTTACAGGTTCAGCAGGGATTATTGCAGTATTGTGTATTCAGCCAACAAGGAAGCAATCATTTTTAATCGCTGGACAACGTTTCGCTGCAGGCCTTTTATCAATTGTTTTTGCTTATTTTATTTTTGATAACTTAGGCTATGAGCCGTGGACGGTAGGCTTATTGCTCCTTGTTTTCATCCCAATCTCTAATTTTTTAAAAATTGCACCTGGGATTGTGACAAGTCTTGTTGTTATCTTTCATTTTTATGAAACAGGTACGATTGATCAACCGATTATCATCAATGAGATTGTGATTATGGTGCTTGGAATTGGGGTAGCGTTAGCCCTTAATCTATATATGCCAAGTTTAGATAAGAAATTAGCTGACTATAAAAAAGAAATTGAAGCGAGTTATCAACAAATCTTTCGACACTTTGCTGGCTATTTAAAAGGTGAAAATAAAGATCTACCGAAAAGTCGGTTCAATGAGTTAAAGGAGCAATTATATAGTGCGGAAGAATGGGTAGCTAAAAATATTGAAAATACGTTTAGCCGTCAGGCACACAAGCAACAAGATTATTTTTCAATGCGAAAAGTTCAATTAGATTGTTTAGAGCAAATGATTCGAATGATTGAGCCACTAGACATACCAGTTAAACAATCACATAAAATCGCTGATTTATATAATGATTTAGCTGATGCAATTTATCCAAATAATGCAGTAACTTATCACTTAGATCAAGTACAGTGGCTAAAGTCATATTTTGAAAAAGATCAATTACCAACTACGAGATTAGAATTTGAAATCAGAGCAAGTTTATTTCAATTACTTGGTGAAATCGAGCACTATTTACAAATTAAAAACCGGGCAGTAACTGAAAATTGTGCATAGAAAAAGAGTAGCTAATTTTAAAGCTACTCTTCTTATGAAAATATTTGTGCCAATCCGGTTGCGATCACAGATCCGAGCATAATAATAATCATTAGGTAAATGACAAACTTCGTACGCTTTTCTCGTTTAGAAGGCTTGCGTTCAGATTGCATTTGTTGATTCGATTTTGCTTTTCTTTTCTTAGCCATGAAAATACCTCCTTCAAACAGGAAATCATACCACTATTGTAACTTGATTCTTTCGAAGTGACAAGCTTTTTAAGAAAATATTGAGATGAAGACGTCTTTATCTTCACAAAGGAGAAATTATTAAATGATTAATAAACAACGATTAGTTGACCAATTTTTGCAACTTGTTCAAATTGACTCAGAAACAGGTGATGAAGCAGAAATTGCCCAAGTTCTTAAAACAATTTTTACTGACTTGGGCTTGAATGTCATTGAAGATGATGCGAAGTCTAAGACTGGATTTGGTGCAGGTAATCTAATTTGTACGTTACCAGCGAAACAAAAGGCAACACCGATTTATTTCACATCACATATGGATACAGTATTCCCTGGCAAAGGTGTTAAACCAAAGATCGAAGGAGATTTAATTAAATCAGATGGTACGACAATTCTTGGTGCCGATGATAAAGCAGGTTTAGCAACAATGATTGAAGCAATCCACTGTCTTAAGGAACAGAATTTACCTCATGGACAAATTCAGTTTGTGATTACAGTAGGTGAAGAGTCTGGTTTAGTTGGTGCAAAGGCATTAGACCCGGCATTAATAGATGCTGAATTTGGTTATGCGCTTGACAGTGATGGACCAGTAGGTGACATTGTCATTTCAGCTCCAACACAAATGAAGCTTTTAGCAAAAGTAAAAGGGAAAACAGCTCATGCTGGGGTCGCACCTGAAAAAGGTGTCTCTGCGATCACAATTGCCTCTAAAGCAATTACGAATATGCCATTAGGACGCATTGATCAAGAAACTACGGCTAATATTGGACGTTTTGAAGGTGGGCAGAAAACAAATATTGTTTGTGATTATGTTGAAGTATTAGCTGAAGCACGTTCATTAGAACCAGCTAAGGTAAAAAAACAAGTGAGTCAGATGGAAGAGGCATTTGTTGATGCAGCTCGTGAGCTTGGCGGAGATGTTGAAATTGATACACAAGTGATGTATACCGGTTTTAAACAAGCGGCAGATGACCAAGTCGTGCGCATCGCAGAACAGGCAATTGATCAGATTGGTAGAACGAGCGCTCTAAAACAAAGTGGTGGCGGAAGTGATGCTAATATTATTGCTGGTTTTGGAATCCCGACAGTGAATTTAGCTGTTGGTTATGAAGAAATTCATACGACTAATGAAAAAATGCCAATTACTGAACTTGTGAAATTAACTGAACTCGTACTTGAAATTATTAAACAGGTTGCCAGTCAATCATAAATAAAAATTTGTTGAAAATGCTTGTTCAAAAGGAAGCGATACAATGTTGAAATGGTATCCAAAAAACGGACGAATTATTTTTCATCTTGATATGAACAGTTTCTATGCTTCAGTTGAGGCTGCTTATAATCCTGAACTGAAAGGGAAACCATTAGCCATTGCTGGGAATCCGGAAGAGCGCCGTGGCATTATTGTTACGAGCAGCTATGAAGCACGAGCAAAAGGTGTTCGAACGACGATGCCTTTATGGCAGGCAAAAAAACTTTGTCCTGAACTAATTGTCTTACCACCTAATTTTGATCGCTATCGTCAAGCATCGAGTGAGATTTTTAAAATTATGGCCGAGATTACACCAATTGTTCAGCCAGTTTCAATTGATGAAGGCTATCTGGATATTACCGAATGCTATGATTTAGGTCCACCTTGGGAAATTGCAGAAAGATTACAGCAAAGAATCAAGAATGAGCTTGATTTACCATGTAGCATTGGTATCGCACCTAATAAATTTTTAGCAAAAATGGCTTCTGACATGAAAAAGCCGATGGGAATTACGATTCTAAGAAAAAGAGATTTACCAGAAAAATTATGGCCACTTGATATCGAAGAAATGTACGGCGTTGGTCAAAAGACAGCAGAAAAACTGCACAAACTTGACGTCTATAAAATCGGTGATTTAGTTGAAGCGGATCAATTTCAGCTAAAACGAATCCTCGGTGTTAATGGCGAACGTCTTCAACAACGTGCAAAAGGGATTGATACGAGCCCAGTTGATCCAGATGCGATTTATGACTTTAAAAGTATCGGAAATTCGGAAACATTACGGGAAGATACAACCGACGATACAACAATTGCCAAACTGTTACGAAGATTATCACAGAAAGTTGCTATTCGGTTAGCACGTAAAGAGGTTGTTGCTGAAACATTACAAATTATGATTCGTTACTATAATCGAAAGACGATCACAAGGAGTATTACAAAAGATGAGTATTTGGCACAAGAGGACGAGATTTTTGCGGTAGCGAGTGAATTATTTGATACAAATTGGAATGGTGAACCGATTCGTTTACTCGGAGTAACAGCGCAAAATCTGGTTGAAAAAGAACAAGCGATTGAACAGCTTAATTTATTTAATTATCAAGAACATTTACAGGATGAAGCAATACAAAATGTCATTGACGAATTAAGCACAAAATATGGAAAGAACCCATTCAAAAAAATTAAAGATCAAGTCAATAATGACACACCAACAACAAGCTTTCAAAAAGACTTTCTAGATGATTTTAAACAGTAACATAATACCCAAAGCACTGTGGTTAACGAGTCGCTTTGGGTATTTCGATTGTTAAAAAGTCTTTTGCCACAGTTGTTTTTGCAAAAATTGCTTGTGCTTCTTGCAAAAACTCACGTAAGTTCTGGTCTTGATATCGAGCAGAAAGATGAGTTAGCACTAACTGATTAACATTTGCATTTTTAGCAAGTTGTGCTACTTCTACATTTGAACTATGGTAATATTGATTCGCTAAATTTTGATCAGCACCGTCAAAAGTGGCTTCGTGGATTAATAAGTCAACACCTTTAACGAACTTTTCAAACCGATATGGAAATCTTGTATCACCGAAAATAGCTAGTTTACGTCCTTTTTTATCTGGTCCAACAACATCAGCTCGAGCTATTTCCCTTCCGTCTGCTAATTCAGTTACTTCATTTTGTTTAATTTGTTGATAAATTGGTCCAGGTTGGATACCTAATGCTTTTAATCGGTCGACTTGTAGTTCCCCAATTTGATCGTGTTCAGTTAGTCGATAGCCAAACGAGTCAATGCCGTGGTCTAATTTAATCACATCAACTGTGTAATCTGC
Organism: Bacilli bacterium; assembly: GCA_012838505.1. Taxonomy (GTDB): domain Bacteria; phylum Bacillota; class Bacilli; order Bacillales; family Amphibacillaceae; genus Amphibacillus. The sequence continues at coordinate 15,967 of DUPD01000077.1, forward strand.
TTCAACGAGCTGATAGCCATCAAAAATCTCAACAAATTGAATTGGATATTGTAGCTTTGTCTGACTCACATTTAAACTCGTCTCAATAAATTGATCTAGTCCTTTTGGTCCGAATATTGTTAATGGACTTGAGCCTTCTTGGAAAGAGCGACTACTTAATAGACCTGGTAAACCATAGATATGGTCACCATGTAAATGGGTAATAAATATTTTTTCAATTTTTCGTGGCTTCAATGTTGTATGCAAAATTTGGTGTTGAGTTGCTTCTCCACAGTCAAACAACCAGATCGCACCCTCATCCTTTAACAAATGAAGTGCAACTGAGCTAACATTCCGCTGTTTAGAAGGCAGACCCGCACCTGTACCTAAAAAAGTTACTTTCATATCAATTAACCTCTTTTAATTATATTTAGAACTTGTCATCTTTTTGATTAAGGAATAGTTCCTTTTTTTCGATCGTTAAACCAGGACGATCTGTTATGATCATATCACATTTTGCCCGCATGCATCTCCTCAGATCAATCGGCTGATTCACTGTATATGCACCAACATACCTATTCAATTGATGATACTTTTTTGTGGTGATTAGATTAATCCCTCGTTGCTTCAAGTGGATTCCTGATAAATTTAATTGTTGGCTCAGTTTGATTAGTCGAACTGAATGTCTTTTAGCTAATAAAGCGCGATAAGTCGTTGGATTCAACTGAGACAATTTTTCAAGACTCAAGTGATTAAAGCTCGAAAAAATAACCCGATCAAGCATATTTAAATCTTCGACAGCTTGATAAACAATTGTTTCAATCTCGGGATAATCAACTTTATTCGTTTTTAATTCTAAATTAATCATTAATTGTCTCGGTTTGGCCCATTGTAAAAAATCAGCTAGTGACATGATTCGTTCAGTATGATAATTTGGATCAAACCATGAACCGATATCTAACTGTTTTAGCTCTTTAAATGTGAATTGTTTGATCAAGCCTTTTTGACTCGTCACTCGGTTAACTGTATGGTCGTGAATGAGGACGGGTACGTTATCTTTGCTGAGATGAACATCCGTTTCAATTCCTTCAGCCCCTTGATCATAAGCAAGTTTAAAGGCAGCAAAGCTATTTTCTGGGCGGTCAAAGCTTGCCCCACGATGTGCGATAATAAGCGGTTTAATCTGAATCACCTCAATTAATAATTTGCGATTTCACTTAAATCATAGCATAATATAGAAGAATGTGGCATTAGGAGGTTCGATTTTTTGTGAAAAATTTTTCTAATAAAACCATTATCATAACGGGAGCCACGAGCGGTATTGGACAAGCATTAGCATTTAAATTAACTCAGCTAGAAGCTAATCTAATTCTGATTAGTCGATCTGAAGAAAAACTAAATCAATTGCACGAGCAGCTGAGTAAAAAAACGTCTAATCAAATTCACGTTTATGCGGCTGATTTAAGTAACCGAACAGCTTGCCAAACGGTATTTAAAAAAGTCATTCGAAACCATTCACAAATTGATGGATTAATTAATCCTGAATTATTCATAACTTGATTTTTTACGGTGATTTTGCACATTAAATTGTTAAAGTGAAGTGCTTTTATGACATTTTGATTTTTACAAGTAGATAAATTCAGTCATTTATTTAATTCTTAA
>DUPD01000078.1 GCA_012838505.1 Bacilli bacterium
CATATGACAATTACCTGCACCGGTTTCTAAAACTGGAATCGTCGATTTTGCAATCACAACATCAATTAAATTTTGACTTCCACGAGGTACTAACACATCGATATATTCGTTCATTTTGAACATTTGCTCTGCTGTTTCGCGACTCGTATCTTCCAGCAATTGAACGCTATCGACAGGTAGATTCGAGCTTGCTAAAGCTGTTCGAATCGATCGTACAATCGCTGTATTCGAATGAATTGCTGATGAGCTCCCTCGTAATAAAACGGCATTTCCAGCTTTCAGACATAAAGCAGCAGCATCAACAGTGACATTCGGTCTTGCTTCATAAATAATACCTACAACACCAATTGGAACGGATACTTTCCTAAGCTTGATCTCATTTTCTAATGACCAGCTGTCTAATGTTTGACCGATTGGATCATCGAGTTCCACTAGATCGAGTAAGCCGTTACTAATCGTTTCAATTCGGTCAGAGCTTAAGCGAATTCGATCCATTACTGCAGTAGATATTTGCTTGATTTCTGCTTGTTTCAAATCCTTAAGATTTGCTTCTAAAATCAACTCTTGATCAACAATTATTTGCTCGGCGATCAATTTTAACGCATCATTTTTATCTTTAGCTGATGCACTAGATAAATGAACACTTGCCCTCTTTACCTGTTGACCCAATTGTTCTAAAAGACTCATTTCTGTTCCTCCTCAATTGATATAATTAATTTATTTCTATGGATAATCTCAGGTTTTTTACACCCGGTGATTTCCATTGCTTCTTCACTACTTAAACCTCTTACTCGTTCAATTTGCTCTGCCGAATAATTGACCTGCCCCTTTGCAATGACTTGTTCATCTGAGCAAATTTCAACAACATCATCTTGTATAAATTGATTTTCTACAGCAACTATTCCAGCAGCGAGCAAGCTTTTCCCTCGACTAAGTAACGCTTTTTTTGCCCCTTGATCAATATATATTTTTCCTTTTGGTGTTGAATGAAAAGCTAACCACTGCTTATGCTTTCGGACGTGGGGTAAGTGTTGGTCACCAACATAAGTTCCATCACCTGTTCCATTCAAAATTCGTACAAGTTTATCTACTCCATCATCTTTTCCAATAAAACATTTCACACCTAATGTTGTCGCCATTTGAGCAGCCATCAATTTTGATTTCATGCCGCCAGTACCTTGTTTGGAACCGGCATTTTGGCTCGTTGCTTGGATCATCTGATCAGAAATATAATCAATTTTATTGTATCGTTTAGCATCTCGGAAATCATTCGGGTTTTTGTCGTATATCCCATTGATATCTGTTAACATGATCAGTGCGTCTGCATTGACAAGGCCACTGACTAAGGCCGAAAGCATATCATTATCACCGAATGTTAATTCTTCTATTGCAACTGAATCATTCTCATTGATAATTGGAATGACGCCTCTTTTCAATAGCTCGGTAATAGTTTGATATATATTTGAAAACTGAATTTCTTCTGAAAAATTGTCTCGTGTTAAAAGCAGTTGTGCTGTCGTATAGCCATGTTGCTTAAAGACGTGGTTATAGGCTTCAATCAATAAGCCTTGCCCAACCGCCGCTGCCGCTTGCTTTCCTGCTACGGTTACCGGACGACTGACATAACCAATCTGACGAAATCCTGCTGAAACAGCTCCAGAAGAAATCAGCACAACTTCAACATTTTGATCCATTAAATGAGCAATCGCTTCACTATGATCTTTTAATTTTTCAATTGATAAAACACCGCTTGAATGGGTTAATGAGCTACTGCCAATTTTGACGACGACTCGTTTGGTTTTCAATTCACACGCCTTCTTTCTATACAAAAAAACTGTTTACTCCATTACAAATCGTTATGTTGTAATGGACGAAAACAGTTCCGTGGTACCACCATCATTGATAAGTAAAAGACTTACCCGCTTAATTTTAGTTAACGCTCATTCATTGAGCGGTTAGCATCGCTAACAATTCAGAAGGTAGGTTTCAATAAAGAGTGGCGATACAGAATGTTTCAGCCCATGCATTCCGTTCTCTTAACTCGCATCATTATTTACTTAGCCTTCATCATTATTATTATAAATATAAGATTGACTCTATTATCTACAAGCTACCCATGGCTGTCAAGCCCTTTGTCAGAATAATCAGTCTAACTATTCGATAATATCAATCCAGTTAAATTTATCTTCTAAGTGCCCGTATTGAATACCAGTAATTGTCTCGTATAATTTTTTTGCGATTTCACCGGTTTCTTGATTATTAATGATTAACGCTTCACCGTTACAATTTAATTCACCAATTGGCGAAATAACAGCGGCTGTTCCAGAACCAAAAGCCTCTTCTAGACGTCCTTCTTTATGCGCCGTGATTAACTCTTCAAGTAAAATTTTTCGTTCAACAACCGGAACACCCCAGTCACGTAAAACCTCAATCACTGAGTTTCTTGTGACCCCAGGAAGAATGCTGCCATTTAATTCAGGTGTAATGACTTCCCCATCAATTTTAAAAAATACGTTCATACTTCCGACTTCTTCAATATACTTCTTGTCATGTCCATCTAACCAAAGAACTTGAGCAAATCCAGAAGCCTCAGCTTTTTCTTGCGCAATTAAACTACTCGCATAGTTTCCTGCCGTTTTCACCTCACCAGTACCACCTTTGACAGCACGAATATATTCGGTTTCAACCGCAATTCTTACCGGGTTAATCCCTTCTTTATAATACGCACCAACCGGCGATAAAATGATGATGAATTTGTATTGTTTTGAAGCGGATACCCCTAAATAAGGCTCAGTTGCAATAATGAATGGTCGTATATAAAGTGATGTTCCCTCTTGTTTTGGAATCCAGTCATTTTCAATTCTAACTAACTCTTTGATCGCTGCTAACGCAAGATCAGGATCAATTTCTGGAATACACATTCTCGCATTCGAACGATTTAAACGGTTAATATTTTCTTTCGGGCGAAAGAGTCTCGTTTCACCATCTTTTGACTTATATGCCTTTAATCCCTCAAAAACAGTTTGACCATAATGAAAAATCATTGAAGCTGGATCGAGTGTTAGTGGTTGATAAGGAATGATCTTGCCATCATACCACCCTTTTTGATGATGATACTCCATCACAAACATATGATCCGTAAAATACTTACCAAACTGTAATTGTTTCCCCAACGGTTTTGGCTTTTTGGTCATCACTTCTGAAAATGTAAAATTATATTGACTCATGTCCTTCCCTCAATTCATAAATTATTAATAATTTTGTCTATAACAACTATTCTATTACTTTTGTCTGACAAAATACAAGTCTTTTTAGTGAAAATTCTAAAAATATAAACAATTTAGTCAAAATTGATTGTTAAATCGATTAATTATCGCTATAATATAATGAAATATCAATCGCAATACTATATTAAAGAGATAATGATCTTGTTTATGAGGGGGATACTGATGGAATTAAGACAATTAAAATATTTCATTGAAGTCGCCGAACGCGAGCATATGTCAGAAGCTGCCGAACATTTAAATGTTGCCCAATCTGCGATCAGTCGTCAAATTACTAATCTAGAAAAAGAATTAGGTGTGCAATTATTTGAACGAAAAGGACGAAATGTTAAGTTGCTACCGATTGGTAGAGTCTTCTTAACTCATGTTAAAGATGCTATTAAAGCAATCGATTATGCTAAATTGCAAATGGATGAGTACATTGATCCTGAGCGAGGTACGATTAAAATTGGTTTTCCTACAAGTCTAGCAAGTAGCATCTTACCTGAACTACTGTCTGAATTTAAACTTGCTTATCCCAATATAAAAATCCAACTTCAACAAGGAACTTATCATGAATTAATCGATATCATTAAAGAACGCGAGTTGAATCTTGCCATATTAGGTCCTGTGGTTTATGATGATCCACTAATCAAAGGACAGTCATTATTCTATGAAAAAATGTATCTACTACTTCCAACTCAACATCGATTATCTAACCGAAAAAGTATTTATTTAAATGAGCTGAAGGAAGAAGATTTTGTTTTATTTCCTAAAGGCTATATTTTTGAGAAGTTGATCGTCGATGCTTGTCATTCAGTTGGTTTTGAACCTAATATTGTTGCTGAAGGTCTAGATTTGGACGCTATCAAAGGGATGGTAGCTGCTGGTATCGGTCTATCTATTTTACCTGAGAGTGCAATTGGTAATTTAAATTCTAATTATATTAGTCAAATTCCAATTAGTTTCCCAGATTTAAAGCGTAGTATTGGACTGATACGGTCAAAACATCGTAAACTAGCTCCATCAGAGCATTTATTTTATCAATTTGCCATCAATTATTTTGAAACTAAGTTTCCTGAAATTGATGACCATTTAGCTTAAAATAGGAGTGTCACTTATGTCGAAAATAGAAAAAGCAACTTTTGCTGGAGGATGTTTCTGGTGCATGGTTAAACCTTTTGATCAATGGGATGGAGTCATCTCTGTTATCTCTGGTTATATTGGTGGTCATTTGGAGAACCCAACTTATGAACAAGTAAAGACTGGAAAAACAGGCCATTATGAAGCTGTTGAGATTACATACGATTCAGATCAAATTTCGTTTGAACAAATATTGTCTTTATATTGGCCACAAATTGATCCAACTGATCCAGATGGTCAATTTCATGATCGCGGTGCGCAATATCGGACAGCAATTTTTTATCATAATGAAGAGCAAAAGCAACTTGCGCTTAAATCAAAACAGGCGCTTGAAGCTAGCGGTCGGTTTAGTCAACCAATTGTGACTGAGATTATCGAGTATTCCAAGTTCTATCCTGCTGAAGATTACCATCAAGATTTTTACCAGAAAAATAAAGATGAATATGAAAAAGATCGTCAACTTTCCGGTCGAGACCTATTTATTGAACAGAATTGGAATTAAAAAATATGACTTTGTATCACAAACTAGGTCTTCTTATTATGTTGAGAAATATAAGGTTGAGTAAAGGAGATCAATGTAAATCAGAAAATTTTTTACTACTATAAATTCAATGAAAATTCAATCGTTAGAGATCACTCTCTAAGTCGATGCGATCTCTAACGAATAAGGGCTAATCATCAGAGATCACCCTCTATATCGATACGATCTCTAACGAATATGGGCTAATCGTCAGAGATCACCCTCTAAGTCGATACGATCTCTAACGAATAAGGGCTAATCGTCAGAGATCACCCTCTGAATCGATACGATCTCTAACGAATAGGAGCTAATCATCAGGTGTCTCACATAAAATTGCTTTGATAGCCAATCAAGCACGACAAATCGTTCGTCATTCGACAAGCTTATTTCTAACTTACGCACTTTATAATTTCCTAAACAAATAAAAAATAAGGCGATAGAAATTCAAACTTCTATTGCCTTTTAAAAATCACTCTATTTGGTTTACATAATATAATTATCGTCAACTTCATAAATTACCAGTTTTCTATTTCTCGTCGATCGCCCTTGTTATTTCTTTTTTTCCCAAATCGTTTAGTTAATTCTGCTTTTATCTCGATCATAGAGACTTGTTGTTCCTCCATCAAGACAAAAGTATGGTAGAGTAAATCACTTACCTCACCAATCAGTTCGTCTCGATCATTGTTTTTAGCGGCGATAACGACTTCCCCTGCTTCTTCAATAATCTTCTTACTAATTTTGTCGACACCTTTATCAAATAAATAATTTGTATAGGAACCTTCAACAGGCGTTTGTTTTCGATCCTTTATTTGCTTTAGCACTTCAGCGATAATGTTGACGTTGTAATCTGATTGATTTTTAGCTTGTTTAATGGAATCAAAGAAACATGTTTCTGCGCCTGTATGACACGCAGGTCCCTTTGGAATGACTTCGATCAGTAATGTGTCCTGATCACAGTCTAATCGAATTGACACAACTTCTTGTGTATTCCCCGATGTCTCTCCCTTATTCCATAAGCCCTTACGTGATCGCGAGTAAAACCAAGTTTGATTTGTTTCAAGTGTTTTTTGATAAGCTTCTTCATTCACATAAGCTAGCATCAGTACGTCTTTTGTCGTTGCATCAACTATAATCGCTGGTATTAAACCTTTGCTGAAATCAGGTTTCACGCATTTTCACCCCATTATCTCTACAAATTTGTTTGACATCAGTAATCGAATAGGTATCTTCATGAAATATCGATGCGGCTAGCCCAGCCGATGCATTTGTTTGTTTAAATAGATCGACAAAGTCACCAGGTGAACCAACGCCACCAGAAGCGATTACAGGAATCGAGACTGAGTCAACGATCACTTTAGTTAATTCAAGATCATAACCTGATTTAACACCATCACGATCCATGCTCGTAAGCAAAATTTCACCTGCACCTCGTGCTTCTACTTCTTGTGCCCATTCAACAGCATTTCGATTCGTAGCTTTTTTTCCACCTTGAGCCATAACTGACCATATTTGATCAGTTTTTTTTGCATCAATTGCAATAACGAGTTTAGCTGAACCAAATTTAGCTACAGCATCGTTAATTAAGTCGGGCTGATTAATAGCAGCTGAACCAATACTAACTTTATCAGCACCAGCAACTAAAACAGCCTCGATATCGGATAGCTCACGAATGCCACCACCAACAATTAAAGGAATTGAAATAACTCGCTTGATTTTCTCAACGAGATCAAGCTTTGTCTGTCTTGCTTCATCTGTTGCAGCAATATCAAGCAGAACAAGTTCATCAGCCCCAGCATCAGAATATTTTTTTGCCAGTTCAATCGGATCACCTAATTCTTTTAATCCAACAAATTGTACACCCTTGACAACTTTACCATTTTTCATATCTAAGCAAGGTACAATTCTTTTTAATCCCATAATTGCTTCGCGCCTTTTAAAGTAATTTTTTCTTGATAGATTGCTTTGCCAACAATTGCTTCTTTGATCCCTAATTGAGCAACAGCTTTTAAATCGTCGTATTGGCTAATGCCACCAGAAGCAACGATTTTACAACTAACTGCCTGATTAATTGCATTTAATTGTTCTAAGTTAGGTCCAGACATCGTGCCATCTTTAGAAATATCAGTAAAGACAATTGTTTTCACACCTAATGCTTCAATTTTTCGTGCAAATTCAAGATAGTCAATCTCTGATACCGTTTCCCAGCCATGTGTCGCGACTTTCTCATTTTTCGCGTCAATCCCAACGACGATTGCTTCAGGATATTTTTTAACTGCTTGAATTAAAAAATCTAAGTCATCTAAAGCAGCTGTACCGATGACAAGTCGACTTGCTCCTGCTTCAATTAATTGCTCCACCGTTTCAAGTGAGCGGATCCCACCGCCCACTTGAATTGGTACAGACGATCGTTCACAGAGCTGTTGAATCAATTGATATTGCCTATTTGTTTGATCTCTGGCACCATCTAAATCAACAATATGGATAATTTCAGCACCATCTTCAATAAACCGGTCTAATTGATTAAATGGGTCATCTGCCACTTGTTCTGTTTGATTAAAATCACCTTGATAAAGTCGAACACACTTACCTTCTAATAAATCAATCGCTGGAATAACGATCATTTCAACACCTCTTAACTTTTGATTTGTAGTTTCAGATATTTAACCTTCAATGAGCCCTTTAGTCGAATTGACACCTTTAATATTTGGATTGATCGTCATCGCTTCACCTAGCGCTCGACCTAGTGCTTTAAAAATCGCTTCAATTTTATGATGTGTATTGATTCCGTACAACACACGTGCATGTAATGTAATTCCCGCATGTGTTGAGAAAGATTGGAGAAATTCCCGAACGAGTTCAGTGTCAAAGTTTCCAACCTTTTGATTCAATTGCTCAACATCAAAAACTAAGTACGGACGACCACTAATATCAAGTGAAACAAATCCTAATGCTTCATCCATTGGAACATATGCTGTTCCGTAGCGATTGATTTGCTTCTTATCTCCTAAGGCTTCTTTTATTAATTGGCCAATCACAATCCCTGTATCTTCGACAGTATGGTGACCATCTACTTCTAAATCACCATTCACTTTTACAATTAAGCCAAACCGTCCGTGTCTAGCAAACAATGTTAACATATGATCAAAAAAACCAACTCCTGTATCGATCTCAACTTGTTCAGGCTCATCTAGTTTGACCGTTACTTCAATTTCTGTTTCAAATGTTTTGCGTTGCTTCGTTGCCTCTCTCATCTTCATCCCCATTTCAACTATTGATTACTTGATTCTTTTCGCTACAGCGCGTGCGTGCCCTGATAGTTGTTCTTCTTCAGCAATCTGAATCACGTCATCAGCTGCTTGTTTGAGTGCCTTTTCTGTATAATACAAGAATGTAGACGTTTTGACAAAGTCAGCCACAGATAAGCCAGATGAAAATTTCGCCGTACCCGATGTTGGTAACACGTGGTTTGGTCCAGCATAATAATCACCTAGAGATTCAGGCGTGTAGTGTCCTAAAAAGATCGATCCTGCGTGTTTGACATAGCCTAGGTAGCTCAAAGAATCATTCAACTGGATTTCTAAGTGTTCAGGTGCGATTAGATTAGAGAGTCTAAATGCTTCATCTAAATTATCGACTTTAATTAAACCGCCATAATTTTTAATTGCCTCACCCGCAATATCTGCACGTGGTAAGACAGCTAATTGTGCTTCCAACTCTTGCTCAACTTGACGAATCAATTGATCCGAAGTTGAAATTAAAAATGCACGTGCAAGTGTGTCGTGCTCAGCTTGTGCGATTAAGTCTGCTGCAACATAGACGGGATTTGCCGAATCATCTGCAATAATCGCAACTTCAGATGGACCAGCAATCATATCAATGCCAACATCACCGTAAACAAGTGCTTTAGCTGCTGCAACATATGCATTACCTGGTCCAACAATTTTGTCAACTGGTTCTACCGTTTCAGTCCCGTATGCAAGAGCAGCAACAGCTTGAATTCCACCAATTTTATAAATTTTTGAGACACCACAAATATCGGCAGCGACAGATAAAATCGGTTCAATTTGTTCACCACTTCTTGCAGGTGTAACCATTACGACTTCCTTAACACCAGCTAAAACAGCAGGAATCGCATTCATAAAAACTGATGATGGGTAACAGGCTGTTCCACCAGGTACGTAGATACCGACTTTATCAACAGGCGTATAGATTTGTCCTGAAATAATATCAGGCTCAGTTTGCATAAACTTCGATTGGTTGACTTGCTTCGCGTGGAAAGACTCAATATTTTTAGCCGCTCGTTTTAATGCATCAATCGTTTTCGGACTAATTTGTTCCCACGCTTGCTTACGTTCTTCATCTGAAACGACATAGTTATCAGGAACGCGTCCATCAAACTTCTCGACATACCTGTCTAAAGCGAGATCGCCTTCTTCCTGAATTGCTCCAATCACCTCTTTTGCAACTTGGTAAGCTTGGTCAGACTGTAAACTCGTTTTTTTCTGATTTTTCAATAACGCTTCAAATTCTTTCGCTTGATAAATTGTTACCACTTAAAGCTCCTCCTTTTGTTTTAACAGATCAATAATTGGTCTTAATGTTTTTCGTTTTATTTTTAAAGCAGATCGATTGGCAATCAATCGAGCGCTGAAATGCAAGAATTCTTCATCAACAATAAGTCCGTTTTCTTTAAGGGTTGTGCCGGTTTCAACAATATCAACAATCCCATCTGCTAAATCTAAGATCGGTGCTAACTCTACGGATCCCTCAAGCTTAATAATGTCCACCGACTCACCTTTTTCTTTAAAGAAAGCTTTAGTAATATTGGTATACTTACTCGCAATCGTCTTCTTCTCTTCTGGCCACTGCTTGCCTTTTTCTTTAGCTACAGCCATGCGACATTGACCAAAAGGTAACGGAAATAGATCATAAACATCTGGTTGAAATTCTGCTAAAATATCACCACCAACTACACCTAAATCGGCAATCCCATGTTGAACATAGGTTGTCACATCAACACCTTTAGCAAAAATAAACTCAAATTGATCTGTTTCAACTCTTAATTTTCGGCCTTTTTCAGTTAGTGGTTTTATCTCAAAATCTAACGACTGAAAAAACGTTAAAAATTGATTTTCTAATCTCCCTTTAGTTAAAGCGATGACTGGTTTCATAATTGCACCCCATCTACTAGATTAATGATCTCATCATACTGATTTTCAGTTGGCCGCTGATAAACAATATCAACCTGTGCATCTAGAAATTCACTTCGCATTTGCTCAGCTTTTACGTGTGTTTCAGGCGATGCAACAATGCAGACTAATCGTTTCTTTCGATCAGACTTAATGATTTTAGTTAAGACATCAACATAAAAAGCTAATCCAACTGCTGAAATGTTTTTCTCAAATTGATTATAAAGGCGATCATACCTGCCTCCTGAGAAACAAATATCGCCGGTTTGTTTTAGATAGCCACTGAACATCGTGCCACTATAATAGCGAAGCTGTCTAACACTACCTAAGTCAACAATCACATCATCAACACCGAGCTCTTTTAGTGATGTGATTAATTTTTCTAAATGATCAATGATTGCTAAAAGTTCAGGATTCGCTTGCCACTTGTTACGATAATCTGCCAAAATATCACGTCCGCCATATGCTTGGATCAACCCAACTAGTTGATTAGCAATCTGATCATTACCATTTGCCGACGCAATCCGATAAACAAGGTCTTCATTTTTTTCATCCATTGCTGAACGTAACTTTTCTTCATCCGCTTGGTTGAGTAAGAGTGGCTCGATTAAATAATCAAAAATACCAGTATGACCTAATTCAATTAAATAATCCTGAATTGATAATTCTTTTAGCACATCAACAGCAGTAAAGAGCGTCTCCATCTCACCAAGCAAAACATCCATCAAAATGATCTCAATCCCGGCTTGTTGACTTTCAATTCCACTTTCATTTTTTTGAAAAACTGACCCTTGGTAAAACCATTTCGACTGTGTCGTTTCCTTCGTCATCAAGGCCCGGGCAATTGCTGTCGTCCAATCTGCACGTAAAACTTCAATTTCACCTTCACCGTCAAACCATTTTAATAGTTTGTTAGCTTCCATACCGACACTTGGATTCGTAAATGTTTGTGCATATTCAACGACTGGCGTCTCGATTGCCACGTAATTTCTTCTAAGGACAACATTTCTAAAAATTTGATTCACTTTAGCTTGATCGTTTAATTTTTCCCCGATTTGATCTTGGCTGCCTGCTGGTAAAAACATCGACTCACTCCGTTCTTTAACACTTTACTACGATAAAGTAATAAAGTCTTTTATTATACTCTACAGCTTGTTTTAAATTTTGTCAACAGTTCCTTTCACTTTCTTGAAAAAAATTATATGATAGATGAATAAAGGGGGAATTTGAATGAAAATTATTGGTGATTATCATGTCCACACACCATTTTGTCCACATGGTACAAATGATGCTTGGGAAGATTACATAGTTAAAGCGATTGAAATGAGGTTAGCGGAAATCAGTTTTACTGAGCACGCACCACTACCTCGATCATTTACAGATCCAGTACCAGAAAAGGACAGCGCAATGGCCTTGGAGCAATTAGAGATGTATTTTCAACAAGGTGAAGCATTAAAACTAAAGTATCAAGAGCAAATTAAAATAAACATTGGTTTAGAAGTGGATTTTATCGAAGGTTACGAGCAAGAAACGAGGCAATTGCTTGATTACTATGGTAAGCGGATTGATGATGCGATTTTATCTGTCCATATGTTAAAACTTAAAAACGGTGAGTATGTTTGTTTAGATTATAGTGAACAAGAATTCGGGAAAATTATTGAACAATGCGGCTCAGTAGAAGCGGTTTATCAATTGTATTACCAAACTGTTTTATTAGCGATTGAAGCAGATTTAGGGAGTTATAAGCCAACTAGAATGGGACATTTAAGCTTAGTCGAGAAATTTCAAAAAAAATACCCAAGTCAATTCGACAACTTTGAATTAATTGAGCAGATTTTACAGTTAACTAAAACAAAAAACTATTCGTTAGATTTAAATACAGCGGGTTTATACAAGCCTCTTTGTCAATCGATCTATCCAAATCAACAAATAATCGATAGAGCATTAGCACTAGACATCCAACTAAAACCCGGCTCAGACAGCCACCAATCAACAACAATCGCCAGGGGATTCGATAAGATAGAAAAATATTTTTCATGAAAATCGCAATCGCCTAAACTAGATTAACTGATAATAAAGATAGTCTATGTCAGTAGCATTGCATAAACTTTTCTTTCCTATGTCAAGTCTTATCGTTGAGGTTTGAGAGAACGGATATTGATATTGATCGATCAATACAACCGCTACGGGAAAATATTTCGCTTACCGCGGGCGTGCCTCAGCTAACTTGGTAAAGAAGATCACTTTACCAAGTGGATCTTCGGCTCACGCTATTCCCGCTGGTGTCTTCATATTTTCCCTACGCTAATGTCTGCTTTCCTACAGGATAATAAAGAGCACTAGCAATACAACGCATGAAAGATACAATTTAGCAGATGAGAGATGTGTAGACTCCCACGGGAAAAGCAAGAGCTTGAGATCCACTTTGACAAGCGGTCTATGCTTGGCTAAGTTAGCTCAAGCCTTGCCCGTAGGAAAGCGAAACATCTCTCAGCTGCGGGTGTGATCCTCTCACTTAGAGCTAATCATATCACTTGATTTTATCTAATTTTATTATGCAACGCTACTAAGTCTATGTATTGAAGTTAGAAAGCCATACGAGTGATCGTAACGGCTGGTGACGACTCCAGTGGGAAAAGATCGTGTACGAAGATCCGCTAATAAAAGCTTGAAAAGCTTTTATTAGCTAGCTGAGGCTGATCCCGCGAAACGCGTCCACCTAGAGTGAGATCACAGGTCCACTCTAAAATTAAGTATTTGTGTTTTGACCTCAATTACTAGTCTAACTTTCGATATTGACCACCAAAATAGATCAGTGGAGCATTCTCATTTAACTCAATCCGATTAACTTTAGCGATATAAATCGTATGATCACCAGCAACAACCTCTGATTCCTTCTCACAAACTAACTGCACAAGCGCACCAGGTAAAACAGGCGTTCCAGCTAAAAAATCGAACTTAACTGGCTCTTCAACTTGCAATTGATTAGAAAAAATCATCGAATAATCTTGTTGATCTTCAGCTAAAATGCTAACGCCAAAATAGTCCGTCTCATTCAAATGATCCGTCATCGTTGCTTCATTTCTTAATGAAATTGCGATCAGACATGGATCTAATGATAAAGACATGAACGCATTAACAGTGACACCCTTTACACCATCACCTGATTTATCATTAGCACTCACCACGGTTATCCCAGTAGCAAACTGCCCCATCGCCTGACGAAATAACTTAGCATCAATCATGAATAAAACCCCTTATCTAAAAAATAATTAACAGAAAGCATATCATGAATTTTCTAAAAATAAAAACAAACTGCTTATCAATTGCTGATAAGCAGTCGTGTTAACTTAAATTATTCTGTTTTAAAAGGGATTTGATAAACGACTTCTTTCCAAGCACTGATGACTTCGCCTACTTCATCCGTATCTAAAATAAATGAACCATTACTATATCGATCACTAATACTTAACTCCATCGGATGCATCGTTTGTAGTGTGCCCGACTCCGTTAATACATTGACCTTTTCTTCAGGTCCAACCTCAACAAATCCAGCAACACGGTGTGGTTTGCCTTTTAGTTCTCTGAGCATGACTTGTCCTCGATTTGTTCGAGAGCTTTGTTCAAATTCAGTAATTCTCATCCGTTTTACAGCTCCACGCTGGGTAACAAGAGCGAAGTGTGTTTCATCTGCCTCGCCTTCTAACACAAGTCCATTCACAACATATTCATCTTTTTTGAGATTAATTGACTTAACTCCTGCAGCACGTAGACCAACAGGGGTCACCTCTGCCTCACTATAACGTAAACCGAAGCCTCGATTAGAGACAACGAATAAATCTTGCAATCCATTTGATAACGCAACATTGACCAGCTGATCATTTTTTCTTAAATTTAAAGCAATCAGCGGCCTAAAGTGGCGTTGTGCCTCATATAAGTTTAGTTCACTTCGTTTAACCAACCCGTTCCTTGTGAAGAACACTAAGTAATTTGGTGTCGTGTAATCACAAATAGGAATGACCTTTACGACTTTCTCACCTTTTTTCAAACTTGCCAAGCTCGATAAGTGTTGTGCGAGATCTTTCCAGCGAATGTCTGGGAGTAGATGTACAGGTGCGACGATGTATCTCCCTTGATCTGTAAAGATTAGAATATCATCGGTTGTATTGATTTCATACAAGCCAACTAAATGATCGCCTTCTTTTATTTCAAGGTCTTCCCCATTCGATGCATTGTAAGAACGTAAGCTCGTTCGTTTCACATAGCCATCTTGAGTAACAGACACTAATACATCTTCACTCGCCACAGTCACTTCTAGGTTGATTTTTAGTTCATCAACTTCGGCCTCAACCGAAGTCAGTCTTGGTGTTGGAAAATCTTTTTTAATTTGTCTTAAATCTTTTTTAATTACGTTAGCTAATTCTTTCTCATCATTAATAATCTTACTCAATTGTTCAACTAGCTTAGCCAATTCTAACGCTTCTTTTTCTAACTGTGTAATATCAGTATTCGTTAAACGATATAATTGCAAATTTACAATCGATTCAGCCTGAGCTTCAGTAAAACCAAACTGTTTTTCAATTCTTGCTTTTGCATCTGCTTTATTTTTACTTGCACGGATTACTTTAATTAATTCATCTAAAACTGAGATTGCTTTGATAAGTCCTTCAACGATATGCGAACGTTCTTTAGCTTTTGCGAAGTCATATTTTGACTGACGTAAGACGACTTCTTTTTGGTGCTCGATATATGCATCTAACAGTTGAATCAAGCCTAGTTGTTTTGGTGCACGATCTTTAATTGCCACCATGTTAAAATGATAAGACACTTGTAACTCGGTATGTTTATACAAATAGTTTAGTACACCATTGCTATCTGCATCTTTTTTTAGTTCAATCACGATTCGCATTCCACTACGGTCTGTTTCATCACGAATTTCAGCGATTCCTTCAACTTTTCGGTCTAATTTTAATTCATCAATTTTCTTAACTAAATTCGCTTTATTAACTTCATAAGGGATTTCTTCAATCACGATTTTTTCTCGACCACCGCGCATTTCTTCAATTTCTGCACGTCCTCGGAGAAAAATCTTACCTTTACCTGTTCGGTAAGCATCTAGTAAGCCATCCTCACCTTGGATAATTCCACCAGTAGGAAAATCTGGTCCCTTTATAATTTTCACTAATTCTTCAACTGTAATATCGGGTTGATCAATTTTCTTAATGACGGCATCAATCACTTCCGTTAAATTATGAGGTGGAATATCTGTCGCATATCCTGCCGATATCCCTGTCGAACCATTTACGAGTAGATTCGGAAACCGAGCAGGTAAAATAACCGGCTCTTCAAGCGAGTCATCAAAGTTAGGAATATAGTCAACTGTGTCTTTGTTAATATCTCTTAATAATTGAGCTGAAATCGCAGATAAACGTGCTTCTGTATAACGCATCGCTGCAGGAGGATCACCATCAATACTCCCGTTATTTCCATGCATTTCAACTAAAGGATTACGCATTTTCCAATCGGCACTTAGACGAACCATCGCATCATAAACAGATGTATCACCATGTGGGTGATAATTTCCGATCACGTTACCAACTGTTTTTGCTGCTTTACGAAAATTTTGATCATGCGTATTTTTATCTTTATACATCGCATATAAAATCCGACGTTGGACAGGTTTTAATCCGTCCCTTGCATCAGGTAAAGCACGATCTTGAATAATATATTTACTATAGCGACCAAATCGATCGCCGATTACTTCATCTAAAGATAAATCTAAAAACTTTTCAGTTACAGACAAAATAGTTCCTCCTCAAAATCAACTATGGATATTCTCATTATCAATAATGTTCGTCTCTTCATCGAGACCAAAGGCAACATTTGATTCAATCCATTTACGTCTAGGGGCGACTTTATTCCCCATCAATGTTGTCACACGTCGTTCAGTCCGAGCAAAGTCATCAACTGTTACACGAATTAACGTCCGTGACTCTGGGTTCATCGTTGTATCCCACAATTGATCTGCGTTCATTTCCCCTAATCCTTTATAGCGTTGTAACGTATAACCCGAACCAATTTTGCTTGTCACTAGCTTTAGTTCATCCTCATTCCAAGCATAATGAATTTCTTCTTTTTTGCCCTTACCTTTTGAAATTTTATATAAAGGTGGTAAGGCAATATAAACTTTACCAGCTTCAACAAGCTCGCGCATGTACCGATAGAAAAATGTTAGTAACAAAACTTGAATGTGTGCACCATCAGTGTCAGCATCTGTCATAATTATGACTTTATCATATTGAACATCTTCGAGGCTAAAATCACCAGCTACACCTGCACCAATCGTATGAATAATTGTTGCGATTTCTTCATTCTTTAAAATTTCTTCAATTTTAGCTTTTTCAGTGTTAATCACCTTACCTCTTAAAGGTAAAATCGCTTGGAATTTTCGATCACGTCCTTGCTTGGCTGATCCACCTGCAGAGTCACCTTCCACTAAATAAAGCTCATTGCGATCAGGTTTTCGCGATTGTGCTGGTGTTAATTTACCACTTAACAATGCTGATTTTCGCTTTCGGTTTTTTCCAGATCGAGCATCTTCACGCGCTTTACGTGCCAATTCTCGCGCTTCACGTGCTTGTAAAGCTTTTTTCAATAACATAACCGACTGATTCGCATTTTCCTCTAAAAAATAAGCCAAATGTTCAGAGACAACCGCATCGACTGCCGATCTAGCTTCAGAGGTTCCTAATCTACCTTTTGTTTGTCCTTCAAATTGAAGTTTTTCTTCGGGTACACGAATCGATACAATTGCAGTTAAACCTTCTCTAATATCATTACCTTCTAAATTTTTATCTTTTTCTTTGAGGATATTATTTTTGCGGGCATAGTCATTGAAAACACGAGTAATCGCAGTTTTAGCACCTACTTCGTGAGTCCCGCCATCCTTAGTGCGAACATTATTCACAAAAGAAAGCATATTCTCAGCATAACCGTCATTAAATTGAAATGAAAAATCAACCTCAATTTCTTGTTGTTTCCCTTCAAAATAAGCAACTGAATGAAGCGCATCCTTTTCCTCATTTAAATACTCAATAAACGATTTTAAGCCATCTGGATATTGAAAAACTTCACTGACTTGATTACGTTCATCGTTTAATTCAATTTGAATCCCTTTTAATAAAAAGGCTGATTCCCGCAAGCGTTCAGCTAATATATCATATTGAAAGCTTGTCGTTGAAAAAATCGTTTGATCTGGTTTAAACTTAATTGTCGTTCCCGTTTTTTTCGTCGTACCAATTTGTTTTAATGGACTAGTAACTTGTCCACCATTAACAAAATGTTGTTCAACAATTTTACCATCACGTTGAATCGTTACCGTTAATTCTTCAGAAAGTGCATTAACAACAGATGCACCAACACCGTGTAACCCACCGGCAGTTTTGTAGCCACCTTCACCGAATTTACCACCGGCATGAAGAACGGTTAAAATGACTTCAGGTGTTGACTTTCCAGATGGATGGTTGCCAATCGGCATCCCTCTTCCTTCATCGACAACGGAAATGCTATTATCTTGATGAATCGTAACGATGATTTTCTTTCCAAAACCGGCTAATACTTCATCAACTGCATTATCAACAATTTCAAAAACTAGATGATGTAAACCCCTAGCGTCTGTGGAACCTATGTACATTCCAGGTCGTTTTCTTACAGCTTCGAGTCCTTCTAATACTTGAATTGAATCATCTGTATATAAGTTCTGATTACTTTTCAAACTCATCTTCCCCTTCTATTCTAGCTGATCCAGTGACTGACCAATCATTTTGATAAAATGATTGCATAGACGTCACACCACTTTAGTTATATGGTTTCTTTCAACAGCTTAACTAAATAGAAATCGCTTCTACTTAGTTAAGCCGTTAAATCAACGGCATCATTAAATTACTTTAAACTTGCATAATCAACATAAATGCAGCGATCCATGACAATTTTAAAATCATCTTTATGTGTTTCATATACTGCTTCATCTACAATGCCTTTTTGCGCCCAAAATACTTTTGGCTCAATGTCTTTGGCTTCTTTTGCGATCGCTTCAAGGAATTCTGAACGCCGAAAAACATTCACAATATCAACAGGTTCTGGAATCGACGCCAAATTCGGATAAGCTTTTTCACCTAATACATGATCAACTTTAGGATTGACTGGAATAATTTTAAAACCAAAATCTTGCATATGCTTACTAATTTTATAAGAGGTTCGCTCTTCATTATCTGATAGACCAACAACTGCTATCGTTTTTGTTTCGTCAAAAATTTCCCCCAATTCGGCTAGTGTTGGATGATATGGTTCCATCTCTTTGCCTCCTTTAAATGATTGTCCCAATCTTTAGTTTACGATTAAATGCCTAACTTGGTCAAATCAAATTTAAATTTAACCCGATTTCGAGATCGTTAATTGTAAAATGGCTTGATTTTAGTACCTAGTCATAACATTCTTTCACAATTTCTTAAATCATGGTAGAATAGTGACGTTGCAATTTTGTTAAATGAAAAGAGGTCATTTTAAAAATGTGGACTTACTTAATATTAATTATCCTTTCCTATCTGATTGGCTCAATTCCATCCGGTCTTATTGTAGGGAAATTATTTTATCAAACAGATATTCGTGAACACGGCAGTGGTAACTTAGGTGGAACAAATACGTTTCGAGTTTTAGGTAAAAAAGCTGGTGTCATCGTAACACTTGCCGACCTGTTAAAAGGAACTCTTGCTGTTAGCTTACCAGCGATCATTAGCCTAACAGAAATCGACCCTTTAATTATTGGGATTTTTGCGGTCATTGGCCATATGTACCCGATCTTCGCAAACTTTAGGGGTGGTAAAGCTGTTGCCACATCAGGTGGACTGATTTTAGGCATCAATCCTCTCGTCTTTCTCATTATTCTAGGATCGTTTTTGATTACGTTATTAATTACTAAATATGTGTCGTTATCCTCTATGATCACGGGAATCATCGGGATTATCACAACAATTATTTTGAAAGAATATCAATTATTAATTGTGACAGTCATTTTAACGATTTTTATTTTTTATCGTCATCGAGCAAATATTAAGCGGATTATTAATAAAACGGAACCGAAAATTCCTTGGCCAAAACGTTAAATTGGTTTTTAAAAGTGGATGACATGGATTCATTCTAAAAACAAATCGATTGAATCCTTTTTGAATGTTCAGTATACTTGTTAAAAGTTGTTCTGAGAGGAGCTTGCTATATGATACACAAAGATCAAGTCAGTCGTCAATTACCAGATAAAGCAGAACGGTTACGCTTATTCGGCTCCGTCAAGCCTGGGAAAAAGACGAAGCCAGTAAAGAAAGAAGACATGGCTGATTTACAAAACAAACAAGCTGATTTTTTATTTAAATTAGATGAAGTAGGGATTACAAACGTGAAACATCCGATTCAAATAAATAGTGAGCTTACGCCGAATCAACAAGTGTCAGTCGGCACATTTACCTTTTCTTCGACAGTTGAACAAAATAGTAAAGGGACAAATATGAGTCGGTTTACTGAACAATTACAAGATTTTCACCAAAGAAACTTGCTCACATTCGATCTCGTTAATTTAAAATTGTTCACTAAAGAACTTGCTACACGGTTAAAAACACCAGATGCTAAACTTGAGGTTGAGGCACCTTGGTTTTTCGAACGAAAAGGACCTAGCTCTGGTTTAGCTGGTCTAAATCATGCAGACTTAAAAGTATCAGTCAGTTACACCACTCCAGATCACTTTGAGATCAAGGTCGGTTTAAATGGAAGTGTAACAACACTTTGTCCATGTTCAAAAGAAATCAGCGAGTATAGTGCCCATAATCAACGCGGTGAAGTTAAAATGGAAATTGAGTTGGTTGATGACTATGATGAATCAACAATCGATTGGAAAGCGTTGTTATTAGAGGCCGCAGAAAGTAACGCAAGTGCACGACTCCATCCGATTTTAAAGCGTCCCGATGAAAAAATCGTCACTGAACACGCTTATGAAAACCCAAGATTTGTTGAGGACATGGTTCGGTTAGTCGCCGCTGATCTATATGAATCTGATCAAGTCCTTGCCTTTCATGTGAGGTGTCAGAATCATGAATCGATCCATTTACATGATGCAATAGCATCGGTCACAATCGACAAACGAGTGGATCACTAATGAAGTGGCTGTTATTAAAGATTATTGGATTTTATCGCAAGTATATAAGTCCGATGACGCCACCTAGTTGCCGGTTCCACCCAACTTGTTCTGAATACGGCATGACTGCTATTTCTCGATTCGGGGCATTTAAAGGTTCATTTCTAACGATCGTTCGGATGTTAAAGTGCAACCCATTTCATTCCGGTGGCTTTGATCCCGTCCCAGAGAAAAAGAAATAGTATTTATGATTAAAACTCCCACTTCGATCATTTCAAGTGGGAGTTTTTCTCGCTTTATAATTGAAAACGCTCGATTTGATCAAAGTGTCCTTCACTTGCTAATATCTCTTTTTGAATCGGAGCGAACAAATCATAGTGAGGATACTTGGGATCCAGATCAATCCATTCAGGTTTTAACTGATATTGTTTCCCCCACTCAATCAATTTATCAAGATCAGCACAACCAACCTTCGTCACACTCGTTGCATGTGGAAAACGCTCATCTAACCAGTAATGGGTAATAAATGCAATTTTATTTGCTAAAACATTCCTTTGCCATTTTCTTAATTCCGATCGATTAATTCCAAATGCCATTTTACTGATCGTCTCCTAGTGCACTTAAGTACTTTTCATGCCAATCTGGGAACTTACGTCTAACAGAAAGTGGACGGAAGCTTTTTGTGTTGACGATCACGTGATCTGTTTTACCTGATACGGCGATCTCACCTTGCTCATTAATTACTTGATAAGCATACGTGGTTCTTAAGCCATCATAATGATCCAACCATGTTTCTATATAGACAGGTTCCCCATAGCGAATTGGCTTCTTATAATCAGCCTCAACACGAGTCACTGGAGAAACAACACCCTCAGACTCCATCTTTGCATAAGACAGACCTAATGCCTCGATAAATGCAGTTCGTCCGATTTCAAACCAGACAAGATAATTTGCATGATAAACGACACCCATTTGATCAGTCTCTTGATAGCGTACTTTAATTGCTGTTTTGATCTTTTTCATTCTCTTCTGCCCCCTTCACAGCTTGCCAAGCGTTTTTAAAGTCTGCTTTATTTAAAATTAAAAACTCAGTATCGGTTGCATGTAAATCTTCAATTCTAAGCGCTTGGAATTGAATGGCTTCGTCAACTAAATTTACGACAAAACGAGCATTACCTGAAACTGTTTCGTTGTTAAATGCATTCGTAAGATAATCCTTTGCTTCATCAGTAATTTGATAGCTATAGTGATCGATTTGATAATTCGCAATTTCGAGTAATTCTTCAGTTTGATAATCTTGAAATTCAAAATACTTTTTAAACCGAGATGCTAGACCTGGATTACTATTAATAAATCGAATCATATCTTGTTTATAACCAGCTAATATAACGACTAAATTCTCATTGTGTTTCGTCATCTCATCAACCAATGTATCAATCGCTTCTTTACCGAAATCATTTTCACCTCTAAACAGGGAATAAGCCTCATCGATAAACAACACGCCACCAAGTGCCTCTCGAATTTTATTTTTGGTTTTGATCGCTGTTTGACCTACATAACCTGCAACTAAATCACTTCTCGAAGCAACGATAAAATGTCCACGCTTTAGCAGTCCACACTCTTTTAACAATTTCGAATAAATTTCTGCCACAGTTGTTTTACCTGTCCCTGGATTACCTGAAAAGACAGCATGAAGCTGAATCGGTACAGTTGGATAGCCTTGATCTTTTCTCACTTGTTGAATTTTCACAAATGAAGACAGCTTTTTAACTTCATCTTTAATATTTGCGAGACCAATCAGCTGGTTCAATTGTTCCATCGGATCAATATCTTCTTTTTCATCGCTCATGACCGTCAAATCTTTTGATTCAATCCGCATATGATCGAGCCAATCATCGTTTTCCTCAACGGTAATCGTTGCTCCTTTTTTGAAAATCGCTTTCATAACTAAATCACGAACCGTTCTTGCATTTCCAAATGTATCATCAACTCTTGCACGTTCAATTAGGCCATAAAAACCGTTTAAAGCTGTTTCAGTAAAGAAATAATCATTGTCTAAAGCTGTCGTTTCAGCAATCTCCAATAATTCCGTAATTTTAAAATCTGGTAAATGAATCATATTTTGTTCTGGGAATCGACTTCTCAGCCCAGGGTTAGACCATAAAAACTGTCTCATTTCTTCTGGATAACCAGCTAAAATGACCGCAAATTTACCAGCAAGATCCCCACTTGTCATTGTAGAAACGAGTGTGTCAATTACCGCTTGACCATAATCATTACCACTTGCATCTTGCCTGTATAAACTATATGCCTCATCAATAAATAAGACACCACCAACTGCATCTTTAATATAGCTGATCGTTTTTTCTTCACTCTGACCAACAAATGAGCCGACTAAATGCGAACGATTAACTTCAATCACTTTACTCGTCTCAAGTAATCCAAGCTCGTGATAAATTTCACCGAGTAAACGCGCAATTGTTGTTTTACCCGTGCCGGGATTGCCAGTAATAATCATATGCATACCAGGCTCATCGATCATTTGAAAGCCAATTTGCTTACGATCTTGTTGATATTTCAAATAGTGATAGTATTGATTCATATATTGTTTAACTTGTTCTAAGCCAACCATTTCCTCAAGCTTTTGCAGTGGACTCTTTGTTTGCACAGAATCAAATAGCGGAGGAAAAGCTTGATTGAAGTCTGTTTCCAATTCAATTAACCGACGAAGTGATTGATTCATTTCTCTCGTTGGTACGCCAGATCGTTTGTTTTCAAGTATTTCAATACTTTTTTCAATCAGTTGCTGTAAGTCTGTTAATTCCTCTTGAATTTCGCGATCTATTTTTGTTAAATCTGAATTGATCTGTTGATCTAAACGATCGATCTGAATTTTATCATCAAAATATTGTTTTAAGTATACTTGCCATTCTTGCATTTTTTTAAGCTTTGACGCATCAAAATCTGTTTCACGAATCGTCCACGTATCCAATTGTAATCTCTCTAAATCTTCGAGTACTGCTTGATATTGCCTAATCGCACGCAGAGATCGCTCTGTATCAAGGTTTTGATCAAGTTGATTCGCCCGATCTAATAAACGAGTAGTTAAGTTATCTGTTGCGTGATTTCGTTTCAATCGATGGTAAGCTAGCATCGTATATAGCGCTGCCTCTGCCTCTTTTGAAAAGTGATCAGGCTCTGCTTCCAATTGATCAAGCGCACGTAACACCTCAATTTCTTGATAAGGTGGTGTCGTTTCTATATCTATCCATTGTAGAAGCTCAGCTTCTTTTACTTTTGAAAAAATTAAATGATTCGTCACTTGAACGACTCCTTTCTCTCACCCTCTAGTTTAGCACAGTTCATAACCGCCATACAGCGAGAAGATTATTGAATTTTTTCGTAAAAAACACCTGAGATAATGTTTACTCAGGTGCAAGATATAAACGATTTTATTAGCAAAAGAAAAACCCGAACAACTAAAATTGAGCTAGCACAGTGATCTTCACTCTAAGCAGACCATTTCCACAGGATCTTTGCCTGTTGGACAAGGAAATCCTCGATAGCGATGAACCGCAACTACTGACTCAAACAAAACTGCTTACATTTGTCCTCTCATAAACAATTATGACATCCTATCATCTATTTAATCAAAAACACCTTTTCAAGTTTGTGAACTTAAAAAGGTGTTTTTGATGTTTATTTACAGTTTATTTTTTCAGTTTATCTCTTAGTACCATTTGTAGAATTCCACCGTGTCGGTAGTAGTCGATTTCGACGTCACTATCAAAACGAGCAATTGCTTCAAATTCAGTCACTTTACCGTCTTCAGCAGTTGCTGTCAGTTTTACCAATTGATTTGGTTCAATCGACTCATCAATTGCAATATGAATAGCTTCACGTCCAGTTAAACCTAACGATTCAGGTGTTACTCCTTCTTGGAATACAAGAGGCAGAACCCCCATCATCACTAAGTTACTACGGTGAATTCTTTCATAACTTTGAGCTATAACTGCTTTAATTCCTAGTAAGTTAGCACCTTTAGCTGCCCAGTCACGTGAACTTCCCATTCCATAATCATGCCCAGCAAAAACAACAAGACCTGTATTATCTTCTTTGTATTTCATCGCAGCATCATAGATTGGCAAAACTTCTCCAGTTGGCCAGTATGTTGTGTAGCCACCTTCTGTACCAGGTGCAAGTTGGTTTTTAATTCGGATATTACCAAATGTCCCACGCATCATGACTTCATGGTTACCACGTCTTGATCCATATGAGTTAAAATGACGTGGTGTCACACCTTTATCTTGTAAGTATCGACCCGCTGGCATATCTTTAGCAATTGCCCCTGCAGGTGAAATATGATCCGTTGTGACAGAATCACCAAATTTACCAATCACACGAAGATCTGATAATGGTTCAATTTTTTCTGGTGTAATTGCCAAGTTTTCAAAGAATGGTGGGTTTTGAATGTATGTTGATTGATCATCCCACTCGTAAAGTGGTTCATCTGTTGTTGCAATCTGATTCCACTTTTCATTTGAATTGAAAATATTTTTATACTCTTCTTCATAGATTTCAGGTGTAACGACTTTATTCACTTGTTCACGAATTTCCTCTGATGATGGCCATAGATCATCAAAGTAAACCGGCTCACCAGCTTGATCATATCCAAGTGGTTCCGTATGGATATCAATATCAACTGTACCCGCTAAAGCATAAGCAACGACTAGTGGTGGTGATGCTAGATAGTTTGCTTTAACTAATGGGTGAATTCGTCCTTCAAAGTTTCGGTTACCAGATAGTACAGATGCAACCGTTAAATCATTGTCTATCACGGCATCTTCTACTTCTTTTGCAAGTGGTCCTGAGTTACCAATACATGTTGTACAACCATAACCAACTAAGCTAAAACCTAATTTCTCTAAATAAGGCATTAAACCAGCATCTTCAAGATACTGTGTGACAACAG
Source organism: Bacilli bacterium (assembly GCA_012838505.1). GTDB lineage: Bacteria > Bacillota > Bacilli > Bacillales > Amphibacillaceae > Amphibacillus. Next base: position 25,268 of record DUPD01000078.1, read on the forward strand.
TTGAACCTGGTGCTAATGATGTTTTAACATACTCAGGTACCGTTAATCCCTTTTCTACAGCATTTCGTGCAAGCAATCCTGATCCTAGCATTACATAAGGATTGGATGTGTTTGTACATGAAGTAATCGCAGCTAAAGCTAATGATCCCGTTCTCATTGTTGACGTCTTGCCGTTCGGATGTTTAACAACAACTTCTTTATCAAACTCAGATTCTTCCAAACCAAACCCTTGATTACCAGCTGGCGCAGTAATTGCTTCGTTAAATGAACGCTTCATATCTGATAATTCAATTAAATCTTGTGGTCGTTTTGGACCCGCTAAGCTTGGTTGTAATTCAGATAAATTAATTTCAACCAATTCAGTAAATTCTGGTTCTGGGTCATTTGCGTCATACCATAAACTATTTTCTTTACAGTACTTTTCAACCAAGGCAATTTGTTCGTCACTACGACCTGTTAACTTAAGATAAGCTAATGATTCTTCATCAACTGGGAAGAATCCACATGTTGCCCCATATTCAGGTGCCATGTTTGAGATTGTCGCACGATCAGCAAGTGGCATTTCTTTTAATCCTGGACCAAAATATTCAACAAATTTACCAACAACTTTTTTCTCACGTAAAACTTGAGTGACTTTTAGAGCAAGATCAGTTGCTGTGATTCCACTTGGCATTGAACCAGTAAATTTAACACCAACAACATCTGGAGCTGGGAAATAAGAAGGTTGACCAAGCATGCCTGCTTCAGCTTCAATTCCTCCAACACCCCAACCAAGCACGCCAATTCCATTAATCATTGTTGTATGTGAATCTGTACCGACAAGCGTATCTGGAAAAACAACTGTTTCACCATGATCATTTTCAACCTGATGAACAACGCTAGCGAGATATTCCAAGTTAACTTGGTGGACAATTCCTGTAGCAGGTGGAACAACGCGGTAGTTATCAAATGCTTTTTGTGCCCAATGTAAGAACTCATAACGTTCTTTATTTCGTTCAAATTCTAATTCCATGTTTGCCTGTAGAGCTGTCGGAGTACCAAATTCATCAACCTGTACTGAGTGATCAATCACCAAATCAACAGGTACTTCAGGATTAATTTGATCAGCTTCCCCACCTAAATCAACCATCGCTTTTCGAAGTGAAGCTAAATCGACGACTGCCGGAACACCTGTAAAGTCCTGTAAGATGACTCGTGATGGTCTAAATGGAACATTCGTTTTTTCAGTTTTACCCCAGTTTGCTAATCCATCAATGTGCTCATCTGTAATGACACGACCGTCATGTTGCCTAATCAATGATTCTAGCAAAACTCGAATTGAAAAAGGGAGACGGTCGATTTTTCCTTTTCCGGCTTCTTCTAAAGCTTTTAATTGGTAGTAATTATACTTCTGACCATTGAGTTCAAATGATCGTTTCGTATTCAATGTCATACTTCATACCCCCTTAAGTAAGTCATAGTACGTTCAGAATATTTAGAAAAATAATGGCTCGACGTACCGATATACTTTACTATTCTAAAGTAAAATGACGAATATGTAAAATATATCGCTTTATCGTAGTAAAGAACCACTATTTTTTCATTGTTACTCGAGTTGATTTCATAATACAAAAATCTAATTAAAAACACGAATGATTACAAATTAAAATTCAATATCATACGTAAATAAAGAAGCCCAATCAAGTGATTGGAACGGCAGGCGGCGACTCCAGCGGGAACAGATCGCGTCCGAAGATCCAGTGATAAAAGCTTGGAAAGCTTTTATCAATTAGCTGAGGCCGATCCCGCGGAAAGCGTCCGCCTAGAGTGGAAATCACAAGTGCTAGCTCTAACTCAATTGTTCGTGTTTTATACTCAAATAAGTAATTATGAAATTCATTCACTCAACAAAAAAAGACAGCTCCCTGTCTTTTTGAATTCACTATTCTTGAGTTAACTTTGCTGGGTCATAATGCGGAAGTTTGATTTCAAACGTTGTGCCTTTATCATTATTTGGCTTGATTTTAAATAGTCCATTATGATTTTCAATAATTCGAGTCGTGATCATTAATCCTAAACCAGTTCCTTCTTTTTTCGTTGTAAAAAAAGGTTCCTTAACTTGATGGATCAAGTTTATCGGTATACCAGGTCCTTCATCGATCACTGATATTAAACAGAAGTCTCCTTGTTTCTCAACTTTTATTAAAATCTCTCCTGATTCTGTCATTGCTTCAATCGCATTTTTTATTAAGTTAATAAACACTTGTTTCATCTGCGATCGATCAGCATAGACAACCACATCTTCAGGACAATCTAGGACTAACTTAATATTTTTTTTTACCGCTTGAGTATTTAATAAAACGATCACGTCTTCTATCATTTTCATTAACCATTGATAGACATGGTCATGTGTTAAAGGTCTTGATATATAGAGTAATTCAGTTGATACTTTCTCTATCTTATCTATTTCCTCTATCATGATATTAAAATACTCTTCTTTTCGATCGAGTCCTGCTTGTAATAGGTCAATAAAACCTTTTAATGATGTGAGCGGATTTCGGATTTCATGAACAACACCAGATGCTAATTGGCCTGCAACGGACATCTTTTCTGACCGAATTAATATTTCCTCTGCTTCCTTCTTGTCCGTCATATTATCAACTAAAAAGAGATACATGGCTGTATTCGTGTCTTCTACATAAATCGGTTTAATAATCAAATCAACCCACACATGTTTTTCACGAATACTTTTTAATTGAATAGTAAAACGTTGTCGAAAATAAATATCTAATTGAAATGTGTCAATGAAATTTTTATGTAAATGTCTAGGAATGTAGTTTAAAAATGAATCACCAATGATTTGATTGGGAAGATAACCTAATACCTTTTCAATTGAAGATGAAACATATTCAATCTCACCTTTTGAACTAACAACACCAAAAAAATCAAAACCATGATGTTCAATCCAATTTATAATTGGTTCAGGTAAATTGGCGAGACGATAACTCGGTAGTTGTCTATCTATCGTCAAACGTATCTGATCTTGTTTCACGTGATAATATTCAATTTTTCGCTGAGAATACACAGTCATTCTCCTCTCAATCGTAGATAATCTACCATCGTTTAACAATAATATCATATATACAACCATTTTAAGAGTTTCACGATCAATTTAGACCTGTTTTGTTAAAAAAATAGCCGATCTACTTAAAACTACTGTTACATGTTTATTATAGTCATAAAATACGTTTAAAACAAGATAATTCCAAATTAATTAGTTGTTTAATCAATTAAAGCCCTCATACCAGCTGGTAGAAGGGCTTTAATTCATACAATGCTATTTTTTATTTTGATTACTCATTGCGCGCATCATTTGATTAATTTTCTTTTGACTTGGTTTTTGCCCCATTTGCATCATTAATGTACGTAGCATTTGCTCATTAATTGGGGGGTTCTTTTCTAAATAAGACATCATATATTTTCTAGCAATAAAGAAACCAAGTGCCGCACCAGCTAATAATGCAATAACGGCAATTAGTATAACCCAACCTGTACCCATAAATCTTTTGCCTCCTTCAACTTATCTCTTTCCTAGTATATAAAACATCGCTCTAATTTACAACAAAAGATGCGATATTGAGATAAATTTTACTTCACTTAAAAGGAAACAACTATAGAATTAAATAATCTTTAATTGATTGACTGATTATACAATTGGTTGATTGCAAAATGTTTAGCCGTATTTGCCCAGTTAAGTTGATTCTTTTTCGGTGTGAGCCAACCATATTTATTATTTGTATGATCAACAATAAAACAGTGCCGATCTAGCTTCTCTAGTTGAGTTAAGAAATGGTTGTCCATTATTAATGGTTGATTTGAAAAAACAGTGATAATCCGTTCACTCAAATAAACATTTTGTTTCATTTGATCAAACTCATTATGAGGGATTGGACAGGTGATATAATTGAATTGTTTTTTTAGATCTTCTTGATTTGGTTCTGCCATATAGTCTGTGAAAAAATAATTAAGTAGTTCTGTTTTATAAAAGAAATCGAAATAAACATCATCTTCAACTAAAAATATATGGTAGCGAATCATTAGACAACCTCCTGTTCTCTATTATATCTTAACATTAAATCAGATGTTGTCATAGCCTGTCATAAATTTCCTCTAGTTTTGTCATGTTATGATGAATTCCTTCTTTTACAGCATTAGAAAACTTGGCATTCACCCATAGCTTGGCGAATGCTTTAGTTGCACTTATGTAGTAAAGAAAGTTGTTATACTTGCTTATCTACCAAAAAAAGAGACCCATCTATTAATGAATGAGTCTCTTTTTGTTTATCTAATTAAAGTCTTATTTTTTTGCTACTGAAAGGTATGTTGCTACGACATTTTCAACTGTGAAGCCGAATTTAGCCATAACTTGGTTACCTTCACCTGATGCTCCGAAGCGGTCGATCGCAATGATTTCACCTTTATCTCCTGCATAGCGATCCCAACCAAGTGATGCACCCATTTCAATTGCAACACGATTCTTAATGTTTGTTGGTAAAACAGAATCTTTGTATGCTTGATCTTGGGCTTCGAATAAATCCCAAGCAGGCAAGCTAACAACACTCACGTCATGGCCTTGAGCTTTTAATTCAGCTTGGGCTTTTACTGCAAGTTGTACTTCTGAACCAGCAGCGATTAAAATACCATCTGCTTCGTCTTTTTCAGCTGGGCTAATGACATAGCCACCTTTTTTAACGCCGTCATAGTTTGAACCTTCAAGTGTTGGTAAGCCTTGACGAGTTAAGACAAGTAGTGATGGTCGATCTGTTGATTCAACCGCTAATCTCCATGCTGCTTGTGCTTCATTACCATCAGCTGGACGGAAAACAGTCAGACCAGGCATCGCTCTAAATGCAGCTAATTGTTCGATTGGCTCATGAGTTGGTCCATCTTCTCCAACTGCAATTGAGTCATGTGTTAAAACATACGTAACCGGTAATTTTTGAATAGCAGACAAACGAACTGCTGGGCGTAAGTAGTCACTAAAGACGAAGAATGTTCCGCCGTATACTTTTAGACCACCGTGTAATGCCATACCATTTAACGCTGCTGCCATTGCAAATTCACGGACACCAAACCAAATATTACGGCCTGCATAATTTGTTTTATCAAAGTCTTCATCGTCTTCCATACGTGTATTGTTTGATCCTGCTAAGTCAGCGCTTCCTCCGAATAGGTTAGGAACCTTTTTAGCAATTGCGTTGAGAACTTTACCTGATGAAGCACGTGTTGCTAATGTATCTTCTCCCGGTGTAAATACAGGCAGATCTTCATCCCATCCCTCTGGTAACTCACCACTTTGTGCTGCTTCAAATTCTGTAGCAAGTTCAGGATATGCTTCTTTATATTCAGCAAATAGTTTATTCCACTTCTCTTCTTGCTCTTGACCATCTTTAATTACTTTCTCTTCAAAATCAGCATAAACTTCTTCAGGAACAAAGAAGTCTTCATGTGGCCACTTATAAGCTTCTTTCGTTAGTAAAACTTCATCTTTTCCTAATGGAGCACCATGTGAAGTACTTGATCCTGCTTTATTTGGTGAACCGTAACCGATAACTGTCTTTACTTCAATTAATGTTGGCTGGTCTTTATTCGCTTTTGCTTCTTTAATCGCGTTAGCAATTTCTTCAACATCATTACCGTCTTCTACACGTAGTACTTGCCAGTTGTATGATTCAAAACGCTTTTGTACTTGTTCTGAGAATGATTTATCTAAATCACCGTCTAATGAAATATCATTAGAGTCATAAAGTGCAATGAGTTTACCTAATCCTAAGTGACCAGCTAATGAAGCAGCTTCATGTGAAATACCTTCCATCAAGTCACCATCACTTACAAGCGCATAACTATAATGATCAACAACATTGAAACCATCACGGTTATACTTTGCCGCTAAGTGAGCTTCTGCCATCGCCATACCAACAGTCATACCAATGCCTTGTCCTAGTGGGCCTGTTGTTGCTTCAACACCATCTGTATCAGTAACTTCAGGGTGACCTGGTGTATTCGATCCTAGCTGACGGAAATTTTTCAAGTCATCAATTGTCACATCATATCCTGACAAGTGGAGCAAAGAGTACAATAGCATTGAACCGTGCCCTGCTGAAAGAACAAAGCGATCACGATTTACCCAGCTTGAGTTTTTAGGGTTCTGATGCATAAATTCAGTCCAAAGGGTATACGCCATAGGAGCAGCTCCCATTGGTAGACCTGGGTGACCTGAATTCGCTTTCTCAATAGCATCAATTGATAACGTACGAATTGTATTAATCGATGTTTGTTGCGTTTGATTTACCATTTTTAAAGAATCCCCTTTCATTTTATGTACATAGAAATGTACGTACATTTCTATACAATTTATATCCTATAATGAATTAGCAGAATAAACAAGTCATAATGACGTGTTTTTCTAATTATCTTTATTTTCTGTCCTTAAATGCTTTACTTTCTCTGGTGTCACGTCGGTTCCTTCAGGATCAATGATTTTAACGCTACTCAATTGGTTTTTGAATGATTGACGTAAAGTTTTTAAATACTCCTCCCTTAACAACTTTTGCTCTTTTAGCTCTTCTTTTGTTAAGCGAGATGTTTTTGCTTTATTAGCAAGTTGATTAATTCTAGCTAATTTATCTTTTGTTAACATAACGGACTCCTTTGTTTAATTTATTCCATGTTCTATTTTAACCAAAACAGCTATAATTGTACAACTTCTAGTGCTTTTTAGCACCTTGTTTCTTTGCGAACTAACGTTTGCCTAAGTCGTTCTTACATGTTATAATAGTAGAAAATAATGAACGGAGGTTAAATTTATGCAATCATTATCAAAACGTCAAGAAGCTATCTTGCAATATATTAAAGAACATGTTGACTCAAAAGGCTATCCTCCATCGGTTCGTGAAATTGGTGAAGCAGTTGGGCTTGCATCAAGTTCTACTGTCCATGGTCATTTAGCACGGCTTGAAAAAAAGGGGTATATTAGGAGAGATCCGACAAAGCCGCGTGCAATTGAAATTATTAAAGATGATAATCTAAATGGCATTCCAAAAGAGAAAACAACATTTGTTCCAGTCATTGGAAAGGTAACTGCCGGTCTGCCAATTACAGCTGTTGAAAATATTGAAGAATTTATTCCATTACCATCTTCAATCTCACAAGCAGAGTCAAATCTTTTCGCTCTCATAATTGAAGGTGACAGTATGATTGAAGCTGGTATCCTCAATGATGATATGGTTATTGTCAAGCAACAGCAAAATGCAAATAATGGCGATATTGTTGTCGCAATGACAGAAGATGATGAAGCAACAGTTAAGCGTTTCTTTAAAGAAGATAATCATATTCGTTTACAACCTGAAAATGCGACAATGGAACCAATGATTTATAAAAATATTTCAATTTTGGGTAAAGTAATTGGTGTCTTTAGAAAAATGATATAAAAAAAAGAGGCTGAATTATCAGCCTCTTTCTTCATTTAAACTTCGATAATAAAGCTTTCAAATCCATCTTGAGCGAGTGCTTTTACTCTAGCTTCTGCATTCGATTTATTTCGAAATGCACCGACGATTACACGATAATATCGCTCATTTTGATGGGCATGTGGTAGAATATAACTTTCATAACCTTGACGTTTTAATGTTTCAACTTTTTGTCTAGCATTTTTTTCTGCTAGGAATGAACCAGATACAACACGGTAAAAAGGATCATCAATTTTTTGATGGACTATTTTTTCTAAATTGAACGCATGTGCAACACCATCAGCGTGATTTTTGGCAATTGTTTTTAACCAATCACTATTTCTTAAGTTGTTTGCATCATCTCGATGATCAATAAATCCACTTTCAGTTAATACTGCTGACATACGAGTTTCTCTTAAAACGTGAAAATTAGCTTGTTTCTTACCCCGGTCTCTCCAATTTAAATTAGAAACGATTGTATCATGAATTTTCGATCGAATTTGCTCTGTCTTTGATTTGTTCTTAAACTGCCCATTGTATATAAAACTTTCAAAACCATGGCCACCACCTGCATTTACATGAATTGAGAGGTATAAATCAGCCCCCCACTGATTTGCGTTATTCGTTCGTTCAACTAATGACACTGATTGATCACTATTTCTCGACATTCTTACAGATACATCTTGATAATTTTTAATTAAATGATCCCTTAAGTGTTGAGCAATTATCAGTGTGATGTTTTTTTCAACTAATCCATGACCTACCGCACCTGGATCATTTCCACCATGACCTGGGTCGATAAACACCTTCACCATTTTATAACCCCCCTTCATATTTATTTGTATGTGTCATCAAACAATTCAGCTTGGACTTTCTTCACCATAAATATGACTAAATTTAAAAAGTTGTGTATAATATCGCTATCTTTAAAATATTGGAGGAAATGCATTATGTTTTTACAGCACAAGTCAGCTAAATTACTGTTCCTATTAATGAGTATGCTCTTGTTTTTATTTGCATGCGGAGATAGTGACATCAATGAAACAGACGATCAAAGTCAGCCTGACCAAACAGCGAACGTAGAGGAAGATGAAGCAACGACAGAGGTCATTGACTATCCTGAAATTGAAGAAAATCCAATTGTGACAATCACGATGGAAGATGATCAGGAAATGATAATTGAACTCTATCCGGAAATTGCACCAAATACTGTAGCTAACTTTATTTCCTTAATTAACAGTGGATTTTATGATGGACTAATCTTCCACCGAGTGATACCTAATTTTATGATTCAAGGTGGAGATCCACACGGTAATGGTTTAGGTGGTCCTGACTACTCTATCGCAGGTGAATTTGCTAATAACGGCTTTGAAAATGAACTCGCACATGAACGTGGAGTCATTTCAATGGCTCGATCTGCTTCACCAAATTCAGCTGGATCACAGTTTTTCATCATGCAAGACGCAGCTCCCTATTTAGATGGGGATTACGCAGCATTTGGTAAGGTTCTTGAAGGGATGAGTGTTGTTGATCACATTGCATACCTTAAACGTGATGAAAACGATAAACCGTTAGAAGACTTTAAAATTAAATCAATAACAGTCGATACAAAAGGAACTGACTATCCAGAACCTGTTAAGCAATAACGCCCTCTCACTTCTATATTCGATTGTTCAAATCAGAATAGGCCTACTGACTATACTTATGATTCAAAACAATCATTGATCTTCCTTGATCGATGGTTGTTTTTTATTAAAAAATAACTTTCATCAGGTATTAAGCCCTAGTCTCTTAGCTTGACAGATTGTTTGTTCGATCGATATAATTATTTAGTTGACTAAATATCGTACTTTGGAGAGGGTAAATAAAATTATGAAAATGAATGTTACAAAAAAAATCACCATAATTGCAACAATTATCGTGTTTTTGAGTGTAGGGGCACTATCATTCATCAACTATCGATCTAGCTACCGTGAAGTCCTTCAATCTGCTGGAGTTGAATTAACAGGTTGTGCAAACATTACAACTGGAATTATTGATCCTGACGCTTTATTAGAATTGACTAATGGTAACCAAGATTACTTAAATCAAATTGAAACTGAAATTGAGTGGACTGTCACTCAAAAGGAAATTTTTGAGACACATTATATTTTATCATTAGACGGTATCGTTTTAGCAGCAGACAGCCATTTAAAAGCACAAGGTTTTTCTGCTTCTGACCAGTTTATGATTAGCGATGAAGCAATTAAACATGTCATATCCGGTCATTCTTATTACACTGATGTCTATCACTTTGGTGGGATGGATCGAATTACTGGTTATGCACCAATCTTTCGTGATCATGATCCTCAAAATGAAGTGATTGCGATTAATGCGATCGATTTCGAGGGATCAATCATTGGTGAGCGTACATGGCAGATGGCTAAACCAACTCTCTTAATTGGATTACTACTTCCTATACTCGCAGCAATCATTACAAGTTTATTTGTTCGTCGTACTGTCAAACCGATTCAAGCAATTAGTCATCATGTTAATCAGGTTGCTCAAGGTAAATTAAATATTGAACCATTATCTGTTGATACAAAAGATGAGCTTGGCAAATTGGCGAATGACGTAAATGAAATGGTTGATTCCTTACAAACAGTCATTAGAGAAGTGATGGAGAATTCTGAATTAATTTTAGCTACTTCTGAAGAATTGTTTGCTCGTGCTGATGATACGAATGATTCAACTGATCGGATTCATACAGCAATCAATGAATTAGCAACAGGTTCAGAAAGACAATCACAGTCAACTGCAACAGCTAATGACAACTTATCATTAATGGCTGAATCAATTGAGAAAATTTCTCAAGAAATTGATCACTTAACAGTCGCATCAAAAGATGCTGATCATGTTGCATTTTCTGGACGTGAAATTGTGAAGCAGACAATGAATCAGATGCAAGCAATTAATCAAAACACCGGCGAGATGAATCAAATCGCAAAACGATTAAATAATCAATCACAAGCAATTGATCATATTATCAATTTAATCACTGGAATCTCAGAACAAACTAATTTACTCGCATTAAATGCATCGATTGAAGCGGCTCGTGCTGGTGAACATGGAAAAGGCTTTTCAGTTGTTGCAAATGAAGTTAGGAAACTGGCTGAGCAAACAAGTGAAGCAACAGACGAGGTTGCACATTTAGTAAAAGAAATTCAAAAAGAAACCCAAACATCACTTGATAAAACCGAACAAGGACAACGATCAGTTATCGAAGGAAATAAGCTAATCAATCAAACAAATGACTCATTTAATAAAATATCAACAACAACATCACAAAATGCCAAACAGTTAACTGAGCTATTGACTGAAATTGATTTAATTAGCAATCAGGTAAATGAACTCGTGCTTGAAGTTAATGAAATTACAACGGTTGCCCAACAATCTGCTTCTAATACATTAAAAATTAACCAAACTGGTGAAGAGCAGACAATGATGATGCAAGATATATACGCTGCATCAAAAGAATTAGCGACTATTGCTGAAAAACTTCAATTAAGTATTGATCGATTTGAATCCTAATGATGTGCATTAAAAAGGATCCAGACTCATGTAGTCGGATCCTTTTTTTAATTACAGATTGTTTTTAATTTCTGCATCTCCACGAAGTTGTTCAATGAATTCAATAATTAACAGGTTTTCTTCCTGAAAGCGAATTTGGCTTTCCAAGTCAGGCCGAATCTCTTCCATCGGTGGAAGCTCACCATCTTGTTCCATTTCTTGATAAACAATGATTAGCTCTTCATACAATTCAACAATTTGCTCTTCAGTAATTTGTAAATTTTTTGCTTGATCATTGATCAACTGATCTAATTTTATTTGATGTGTTAACTCAGCTCTTAATTGATCTCTTGACATCCCCTGCTCTTCATAGAGTTCATATAAAGCTTGATCAGATTCCAAGTGATTCTCTTCAACTAAAGTAGTCACCATTTGATCAATATCATCGTCAGTAGCAACAAATTGACGTCGATCTGCTTCTTGAATTAATAGCTCCAAGTCAATCATACTTTCTGCTAATTCTTGTTTAAACTGTTCTTGATCAAAGGCTTGACCAGTTAATTGAGCTTCTATAGCCACTTGTTGAAATTGACTTAAATAAGTCAGCTCAAATCGTTCTTTCGAAATAGCTTGTCCATTTACCTCAGCAACCATATCTGGAATACCTGATAAATCAGGTTCGATTTGTTGAATCTCATCGATACTAGCTTGTTCCTCTGTTTTATCATTGTTGTTACATGCTGCTAAAGTTATTATTGCTAAAATTAGCAGTGTGACTAGTTGCCATTTTCTGTTCATAATAAACCCTTTTCAATTAACACTGATTGATAGTTTAACACAGCTAGTGATTTGATAACAGTCATAACTAAAAATAAATAAACATCGATTTGGGTTATTTCTTGCGATTAATGTCGGTTAACTGATAGACTATTGATTATAGACAAATGTTTTGAACGTCGGGGAGGAGAGTTTTTGATTAAAGATTCAAAAAAGTTATATCGAGAAGCAATGCGTGTCTTAAAACAAACGAGTCGGACATTTTATATTCCGATTACACTATTAAAACCAACATTAAGAAAAACAGTCGCTTCTGCATACCTATGTATGCGAGCAATTGATGAAATTGAAGACCATGAACAATTACCGTTAGAAGATAAGTCATCACTTCTTATACGGATTAGTGAAATGTTAACAGGATCATTTGATCCTGAAACCTATCAAAATTTAATTCAACCGTATGCTGAAAAACTTCCTGAAGTGACACTTCGCCTAACTGATTGGTTGAATATCTGTCCAACCGGTGTACTCGATAAGGTAAAAAAATCAACGAGTATTATGGCAAGTGGAATGGCAAAATGGGCTGAGAAAAATTGGGCTATTGTAACAAAAGAAGACTTTGATGACTACACATATTATGTTGCTGGTCTTGTCGGTGTCATGCTTTCAGATATTTGGGAATGGTATGATGGGACAAAAACTGATTATGAGCTAGCAATCGGTTTTGGTCGTGGATTGCAATGTGTTAACATCCTTCGTAACCAGGATGAAGATCATGTTAGAGGGGTTAATTTCTTGCCGGAGAATTGGGATCGAGCTGATCTCTTTAAGTATGCCGATGACAATCTCAATTTAGTAGAAAACTACATTCAATCAATTGAGACTAAAAATATTGTTACCTTCTGTCAAATTCCATATCAACTTGCCGTTAAAACGTTGGCTGTTATGAAAGCCGGCCGTGAAAAAATGACTCGTGAAGAAGTGAATACTGTTGTAACAGAAATCACAAAATAGGGGTTCAAAGGGGCTGTCCAAAAAGTCCTTAAAAAAAGAGCGAATTGGGAAATCTATAATTTCTCCAGTTCGCTCTTTTTAATTTTCCTGAAATTAGCTTGGCATGGCCTGCTAATTTCAGGAAGTTGTGGGC
>DUPD01000079.1 GCA_012838505.1 Bacilli bacterium
AGTTGGCGTTTTGTCCCAATGAAATTAATCGGTTCTCAAATGTATCTCCGAGGATCGATGGTCATTAATTTAGCTAAAGATTTAAAGAACGGTGCAAATGAAAATGAACTTAAGGAAAAATTGAAACTGATTTTTAATCAGCGTCTAATATCTACTGCCATTGTGTACTTGGTCATCATGTTTGTTTTTAGTCTGCAATTCAATCTGTTTATTATTCCGACATTATTAATTAGTGGCCTAGCTGAAATTATTTTAGCTTATACAACGGATCATCGACAGATCTATGGAACTGGTTATCTATTAAAAAACGGCAATATTGACCGCTACCTTTATACATTACCAAACTTAAAGACATTTACTGCACAGAGCTATGCTGACTATCTTGATAAAACGGTGGGAGTTTCTAGCAGGCTTGATGATTATAAAGATGTTCAAATTTTTGAGAATGAAATATATGCCTGTATTTATGAACAAAAACAATCGATGAATATCGATCGATTAAAATTTTACTGTGAACTTATTTTATCGACAACGTATACAGCAACGTTCTCAACGTTTACTCATGAGTATAGAAAAAATGGATTGAGAAAAAGTATCGGCTTGTATGCTTTATCAATGAATGAACCACATATACTACAATTAATCAAAGGTATTCTGGAACAAGACATCGCTGCAGTAAGTGGCACAGTATCAGCACGACATACAGAAAGTTTTTTGAATTATTTAATAGGAGAAAAAGTAACTATTAAGCCGATTCAACATTTTGTTTTAGGTCTAGATGATTACTTTTCGCATCGGAATCAAATCGAACAGAGAATCATTGAGATTGCATTAGAGCATCAATCAAAAAAGTGAGCAGGTGGAGAAATGAAAACATTATTAACAACATCCATATTAGTCATTATCACTCATTTGATTTCTTTTCCAACTGGAGTGGTATTAGTGATAATGAGCTTCATGAAAGGCTTAAGGTGTGATGGTTTTAAAGAAACATTTAATGTAGATATGAAATTCCATCGATTATATAAAAATGATCTATATGAATTTATTAGCGTGATGATTATCATTGCAGTTATGTATGATGGATTTCACCCAAGTTCTTTTGTGGAACCATTAGATATTCCAGTGACAATTATATCAATACTTATATTGTTTTTTTTACTGTTTCGTGGGATGGAAGAAAAGCTATTTGATAAAAAACCTGTGTAGACGTCAATCGACATCTCATCCAGATTGTCTGTGAAGAATAAGGTAACTCATTATAACCGGATAGGTGAATTAAATGATCTTCATTATTGACTGGATCATTTCTCAATCTAAAGCCGCGCCAATTTTTGATGGTTCCCCGCCATCTTTGGCGTTTGAATATGATGTATTTTGACATACAATCAATTTAAATAAACTTTATGAAAAAATGCATGAGGTTTGTTCTAATTTAGCTTTTTTAGAGTGACTGACTTAAATAAAAGGTAATTTATCGGAGGGATAATGATGAAGAAAGAAACATTTAATAGACTTTCAAATCTATTTATTTTGTCAGAAATAATTATGATGGTTATCATTATTTTTCCTTTCAATGAGCGGATTCAATTTATTACCCTGTTGTTAAGCTTTGTAGTTGTCATTAGTTATTTAATTTGTGCATTGATCTATTTTTTATTAAAAGAAGGAGATGCAATCATGAAAAAACAACATCTTAAGTTTTTTATCAGATATTCCATATTCTTATTCGTCTTTAATTATGGCTCACAGACCCTGGTGGAATAAGGGTTATTAACGAAAAACCTTACCTATATTCTAATATTATTTCCAATCTATTTAGTGGGTAGCTTGTTGATTGTCAAGAAGTCTTATTTTAATCAGAATGACACTGATCAAGGAAAAGAGGGGTAAACGGTGTTTAAAAGAGTCTATTTTAAAATGATGCTTGTAATTGGAATGATTGTATTTTGTTTCAGTTATTTTCGCCACATGTTGAAAAAAGGATACTAAATGACCAGACGAGTTTTGTTGTTATCTAGTTCCTAAATTAATGTGAAAGTTGACTACTTTGTAGGGGAGAAGTGCAGATTGATTCATGGAGGATACATAGTTATGTTAGCGACATTTAGTTATGTGACGTTTTGGATTGCTGTTGTCGTGCAGATAGTTAATAGCTGGATCTTAGTCACTGTTGGAGACCAATTTATTTATTTGAAAGGATTAAGAAAATTAGATGTATCTGAAAGCTTATTGCAAGAGATTAAGCATACTTCTCTAGTTGCGCTAGTATCATATCTATTTCTCTGGTCTGTATATATTTGGAGTTATATTTATAATACGCCATTTTTAGATGTCAGTGATCGTACGATTTTTTTACAATCTAACTCAACGTTGCTGATCATATTTTTTATCCTAAGGGCATTTGAGTATAGAAATAGTAAAGAGACAATTGACAGCAATTTGTTTAAGCCAAAAGAATTTAAGCAAAAGCTACTTCGTTATAATTTAATCAGTTTTTTCCTGACCTTTGGTGTCTACATCATTATTAGTATAATTTAATGAATGAATGGCTTACTTTGTTTGAATATATGTCACTCATTTGAACATTAATTACGGAAGTCAGATTCTTCAGAAAAAGTTATTGATTTAGAATGGAAAGAGTGGTAATTTAAATCTAAGTAGGTAACTTTTGTATTTATAAATATTGGTAATTGAATTGAATTAATTCATACAATTAATTCAAAGGTAAGGTGCCTCATGATTAAAATGATCTATAAGGAAAGACAATTAACGAATCTAGTACTTTCTTGAATATTTATCTTTGCTATATCCTGTGACGTAAATAGTGGAGGGGATGCATATGGTGAATAAGGTTTTTGCAAAAACAAATCGGCTGGTATACATGTTTATCATATTAATAATCATATCTGATCAAACAGGGAAAAGACTGATTAACCACAGTGACACAAGCATTGCCGTCATAATAAGTTATATTGTTGTAATCGTGATTAACTTGTCAATTGCATTTTTAACTTGGTATATCTTTATCCCAGGAATTCACAAACAAGCGAAGAAAGGTACATTGAATCTAAAGCGATTTAATAAAGTTTTTATCTATACTTCAACTTTATCCATCGTTGCTATTGTGAATTATCTAATCGTGATAATGGTTTATTAATAGGTGATGTACGTAAAGGCTGATGGAACGGATGATAATTATGATAAAAAAGTATTTAGCTACTCATTACAAAAAAAATAATTAATTTTCTTAGGAATAGTTGACTATGTGAAATGGTCACGTCAAAAAAATTGATTAAATGAAAGGAGCATCACTAGTGTTAAAAAAATATTTACTTTTAAACTACAAAATGTTGCTCAGTTCGTGCATTAAATTCCTTATTCTATTATTTATCGTTGCATTTATCTTTAGTAGATTTTCGAGTGATTCAGTTGGTTCCATAGCTTTAAGAATTGGAACTACTGCACTTATTATTTTAATCACGACAGAAATTACTGACTACATAAAATCCAAACGTCAAAGTGAATAGTGTTTAGCATGATGTGGTAGTGATTGCTTTTAATCGTATAACTTTCACTTCATTCTTTGCTCTTTATCTGCAATATTGCTCATTCATATTTAAATAAGAACTTAACAGGAGGGCATTAAATATGGAGAAAAACAACCAAAGTATTATATCAAACATAAAGAACAGACCATTGGGATTGATAGTACTTGGAATTATAACTGTTTTCTTGTTTCTGTTATCCGTGTCTGTTATTCTTTTTGCTTTGTTAGTGAATTGAGAAACAGGAAAGCCTTTTTCTTTTACATCAATCTTTAATGAGGTGGGAACGAGATGAAATTAACGATCAGTGATGACTATCAGTATGCGAATCATGACGGTGTGCTAACTATTTTTACAGATGCTTTTTCAAGTTGGTGGAAAGGGCTGCTCTCGCTTGTTTTGGATACCGATCTGCGACCACCATTATTGATTGAAGTTTTTGATGTTGATGAAAATGATGATTTAAAAGTTAAGATCGATAAAAACTTGTCAGTTCAGATCAATAAGCAACTTAATTACACGGTGGCAAAGCGATCGACTGAAATTAAAAACTGGCGCTTGGCTTATCGATTGCTGATTCTATTTGCGATTGTTGTCTGTGTGCTCTTAACTGTTGTATCTGTGAGTGCAATTCAAGTTAGTGGCTATTATTCATTGCTGATATTATTACCTGTCTATTTGATTTTGTCAGTTGTTATTTATCAGTATTTGAGATATAACCGATTGTTAAATTTGATTAAAACCGTTTGAGTGAAAAATTGAGATTAGTTAAAGGGGAAAATTGAGGTGAACAAACTTTAATATGAAATACCTACTAAAACCAAGATCAAAATTAATTTTGATCAGCAAAAGAGCTTAACCACATTAGACAATAAAAGGGTGGGTTTTAGTTCAAATGAAAAAACTTAATTTAACTCTAGCTATCATTGGTTTCATTCTAAGCATCTTATCTATGTATATTTTACCGATAATTATAGACGAACTTTATAGCGGCATAATCGGCTTTGTCGGATTAGCGATGATTATGCTTTCACTCTATTTAATGAACAAGGAAAAACGATAAGTATAGATTATATTAAAAACTCACAAAATATCGATCGGAGTAACTGCAGATGATATCAAGAATCCTAGCACTTGAACTTGGTAATGACA
>DUPD01000080.1 GCA_012838505.1 Bacilli bacterium
GTGTGTTATAATAAGTCATATTGTTCATAAAAAAATCGCCCTTTCTTAACTGGTAGTGTGGTAACTCCATTTTACAAGAAAAGGCGATTTTTTTGAATAGTTTTTTAAAAAATAATTATAAAAAGGCTGTCACCGAAAATCAGTTTTTACTGACTTTCTGGACAGCCCCTTTTTAGTAAGAAAATCATTATTCATCCATAACCGAACTTTTCGCATCATAACTTGCTTTTAATTGGCTTAGCTTCTTAGTTAAGGTTATAAATTTAGTTTCATCTTGATGATCAAGTGCGTAATCAATTTCTGTTAACAATTGCTTTTGTTCAGCCTTAAATAAAGTATAATCTAAAAATTCCTTGGCTAATTGTTTCTCTCTCTTTGTAATAAAAAAGTCATCTGGTAAAAATGGATTATCTTCTAACACCGCATTATACTCAGCATTTTGATGAGAATTCTTAAACGAGAGCTGAATATAGATTGGTTCATGACGATTTAACCGGATATCGTGGAATGATTTTTCCGCATCAGTTGTGACGATATGATCTTTATAAAATCGAAACGCAACTTCTTCAGAGCATTGGGCTGAAATAATCATCCCTCTCGGACAAAATCTTGCTTCTCTAATGAAATGCACATTAGACAATAAACTTTCATGATTAATTAAATAATTTAAAATCCAAACACTTTCTCGTTTCTTCAATTGATAATGCGTTAAAAACCAATTAATAAATGATTTCTTATCTTGAATCGATATCGATGTACTCATGTTAGCTTTCCCCCCTGTTCATTAGGAAAGTTGTTAATCTTTTAATCGGGCTAAATAACTTTCAATCTCAACATCACTTGGATCAATTGATAAGTAACGAGTAAAGATTTGTACGGCTTCTTCTCTCATACCCTCCTCAACTAAAAAGTATCCATATGCTTTAAGAAAGTCACTATCGTCTTTGAAGTCATTGTAGGCCTCTTGATAATATTTTAGGGCTAAATCATAAGTCTCTTCTGCTTCATATGCTTTAGCGAGTTCCCATTTATAATATCCATCTTCTTCGCCTTGTTCTATAATATGAGTGAGCAAGTCAATTATTGCTTCAAAATCGTCCTCTTTGCGATAATTTTCAATTAGAAATAATATTCCAGCTTTATAACCCGGATCAATTGAGATCGCTTTTCGAGCTAAACGATAACTCTCATCATTTTGACCGACTTTTCGAGCTAAACTTGCAGCTGTTAGCAATAACTCTTTGTTTAATGGATCGATTTCTAATCCTTTTTGAGTTGCTTGATAGCCTTGGTCAATCAACCCTTCTTCTTGATAGGCTTCGGCTAAGTAATTATAAACTGATCCATATTCCGGATCTTGCTTCAATAATTCTTCCCATGTATGAATAGCAATGTCCATCCGATTCGCTTGATAAGCAATGAACCCATATCGGAAGAGTATTTCTGGATCATCAATTTCTACATCTTGATAATAGTCCAACGCTTCTTCAAACTCACCTATCGCAGCTAAAGATTCTGCGATCCGTAAAGTGAGATCGACTTCAGCAATTTGATCATTTTGTTGGTGAATTTTTCGATAATTAAATAATGCATCGTCATATTTACCTAAAGAAAATGCAAGTTCCGCTTGAGCAAAGTCAATTAGGACTTCATTAGGAGCCAATTGCTTTGCTTCAATTAGCTTCTGTTCAGCGACTTCGAATAGGCCTTGTGTTTGGTAGAGGTCAGCTGCAACCATCAGTGAAGCAATATATTCGTCACTTGATTGATCGATTGCTTCCAAATGATTTAGTGCCTGCTCATCATTTTCTAAATCAATATATATTTCAGCTAATACGAGTCTAATATCTGATTCGTCAGGGTAGTCTTCGAGTAGTGCCTCTAAAATAGATCGTGCATCATCTAATAAGCCTAATTCAATAAAGAGATCAGCGATTGTAATTAAGTCATTATCACTAGCTTGCCTGACATAATCGCGTAATATACTGACTGCTTTTTTTATTTCATCTTGTTCAATTAACTGGATTGCTTGATCTATTGGATTCATTTAAACAACAACCTTTCAGGGAAACTTTAGAATAGCTTAATCATAACGAAGTATTGGAATGATTTCAATTTTGGAGAGTAGAAATTAAAACATCATAGCTATTTATCCTGTAGCCACGATGCTTAATATATTCTTAAAGTCATTTAGTGAGTCGGGTTATGACCATACCTTAATTAAATTTGTTAATTAATAATTTTTTTAAGTATTTGTATATAGTCTCTTGCACCGTGCAGTATTCTATAAATATACACAGTATTTCCAATAATACGATAAAAGGCTATATATGGCTCAGAAATAATCATTCGAAACTGGTAACGATTTAGTGAATCATCAATAACTTTAACACCAGATGACGGAAATCTTTCAAGGATTTTAAAAGATTTAAACAGTTTGTTTAACGTCTCTTTTGCAACAAAAGGATCATCCAATAATATCCATCACCAATTCAGGCTCTACTTCCCATCCTCTTCTATCGCCAGGGACATGGATGTCTAGATCTTGGGCTTGCCAGTCCTTATTTGTGATGATTTCCAAGCCGACTGAGCCCATTAACAAGGGAACAATATCAAGCTCATTTAACTTTCTAGCAATGATTATAAATTCAGCAAACTTATTTTGATTCATTTAAACACCTCTTTTAAGTTAGTATTTGAGGTTATTTTGCCCTTAAAGATTGACCTAAAAATAATCCTCCATTAATTTTTTCATCCAGTACGGAACATCAACGTTTTCTCTTGTATCAAATTCAGTAATGTAGGGTTTTATATCCAATACAGGAGTATTATTGTTTGCATCAAGCCCTCTTACTGTCAGAACATGATCTTGAATCGCTTCAATTTTAACAACTGAAATACCGATCGGATTTGGACGGTACTTCGTTCTTTGTGCAAACACACCAACATTTGGCATATCCTTCCTATCTCGTGGTCTTTTGATCATCAGATCAGACTCACTACTATTAAATTGGTTCATGAAAAAGACAATGATTGCATGAGAATATTCCTCTAACCTATATAAACCATCTTGAAATTCAGATTTAAGATGAACTTCAGAGATAACCTTGTTCCAATCAGTATAGTTTTTATCCTCGACTTCTGAATGAACAACACCAATTTGTTTTAAGAGAAAAGATGATTCGCTCATATAAATGCTCCTTAAGTAATTATTTAAAGAACTCAGTTAGGGGCTATATTTTTTCGAACTATAGTATGATAAAAGTAAACAAGAAAAATGATCTTTAGCACTAACAAACTGACCATTAAAATCTTTGCTAACATTGGAATGTAGTCGAAGAAAGAAATGATTCCTGCAAAAATGAAGACAATTGTCATTGCGGTATTTAATTGATCTAACTTCTTTACTGTAATCATATTGCTTTGATCGTCCTTTAACGTTTCGATTACAACATGAATGATATAGTAAATCATAAACATGCCCACTAGAACAGCGCCCAATCCTGATAGGGCAATCATATAGCTAATCGTTGACGTTAGAGGCATCGTTAATGGAGAATGATCTGTTAAGTTCACTATGAAAAACAAGAGACTATGAAGAAACATCACGATTGCTAAAGGTTTAATTTTGGACAAGCCATCATGAGTCCTTTCAAGTTCTTTTACTCCAACAAAAATTGAAATATAACCTAATATATTAGTCAGATAATACATAGTGCCAAGTTCGACGAATTGAATATTTGTTTTTAGAAAAATAAATAGTAAACCAAAGAAAATAAGTTCCATTTATGATTGTGCTCCTTAAATTTTTAATAATAAAGTGTTTGATTGTCATTATATGAAAAAAATATTTAAGCAGGTTGGTGATTTGTTTTTTTAAAATTGAGGATCAATAAGAATAGATAAACCACTGAGACAATTAATGAGAACAACTGATAATTTAAATCAAATATCTGATTTAATCCAAACCATGGCGTGATGAATAGGAAGTAAGATGGGTATTGAATCGCTGTCATTAACTCTAAAATAAGATGATTAGATAACGCGCCTTCAAACATTCCAATAACAAAAACAATCAGACCAGACAGAATACCTAAAATTAAAGACAACTTAATGACCTTATCAAACTTACCGTTCTGCGGAGATTTGTTAATAAATATGAGAAATCCAAATAAGAATAATAACGTCGCAAGTAAATGTGAAATATTCATCATCGAATCAGGATGTTTCATTGATGGAAATAAATTTATTGAAAATGCAATTAAATATGTACCAATAACCAAGATTACCCACTTAAACTTCATCCAATCCCCTCTTCCTTAACAATTATAATTGTCTAACAACCCATATTCCCGCTAATTAGATTATTTCTAACATCATTTGTAAAGTCAAGGTTAATTATTAGATAAAAAGCAAAAACAATAGCTACAGATATTGGGTTACCTCGTAGCTATTGTTTTTAACTAATAATTATTTAGCTTGCAATTTTTTTAGATCATCAAAAAATGTTGGATATGAAATATTAATGACATCTGGATCAACTAAAGTGACATTTTCTTGGCAAATAAGTGATGCAATGGCGATCATCATGCCTAAACGATGGTCACCATCCGAACTTACTTCTCCACCGATTAATGGTGTTTTTCCTTCAATAATCATCCCATCATCGGTTCCTTCAACTTTAGCGCCAAGTGTATTTAAAATATCCACAACTGCAGTGATTCGGTCTGTTTCTTTATGTTTTAACTCTTCTGCATCTCGGATAATCGTTTTTCCACTAACTTGAGTTGCTAGGAGCGCGAGGATCGGAAACTCATCAATCATTCTCGGAATGACATCTCCATCAACTTCAACAGCGTTTAATTCAGCATATTTAACAGTAATGTCACCAATTGCTTCCTTACCAACTCGTTTAGTTTCTTTAATCATAAGATTAGCACCCATTTGATTTAGAACATCTAAAAGACCTGTTCGGGTCGGATTTAAACCGACATTTTTAATCGTTATATGACTGTCTGGCACTAGTAATGCACCAACAATAAAGAAAGCTGCCGATGAAATATCACCTGGAACCTCAATCTCAGTTCCAGTTAACGGTTGTTTACCCTTAAGTGTAATCGTATTCCCATCGACAGTGATCTGACCACCAAATGCAGAGAGTAAATTCTCAGTATGATCACGTGTCTTTGTTGTTTCGATTACTGTTGTTTCACCATCGGCTAGTAATCCCGCCAAGAGTACACCTGACTTTACTTGAGCACTTTTCATTGGTGGCTTAAAAGTAATTCCTGATAATGATTGACCTCGAACAGCAATCGGTAATAAATTACCATCGTCGCGACCGTCAATTTTAGCGCCCATCTTACGTAGTGGATCACGAACTCGATCCATTGGTCGTTTTGTTAATGATGGATCGCCGTAAATCGTCGTATGAAAAGGCAGTCCAGCTAACACGCCAAGCATCAGCCTAGCAGTCGTTCCAGAATTACCAAAATAGATCGGTTCTAACGGCTCTTTTAATCCGGCAATTCCTTCACTCTCAATCAAAACTTGATCATCTTGTTGGTCAATTTTTACCCCCATCGCTTGAAACGCTTTAATTGTCATTAAACAATCTTCACCATTTAAAAAGCGAGTGATCTTCGTTTTGCCTTGAGCAAGTGATCCAAAAATAATTGCTCGATGTGAGATTGACTTATCCCCAGGTACGGAAAGGTCACCAGTTAAAGGTAAATCAATCGGTTTTAAGTTAATTTTCTTCAAAACGTTCATCCCCTACTCTTCAATCATCGTTTCATAACCATTTTTTATAAGCAAACGATGACTTGCTAATTGATCATCTTTAGAAACAAAACTAATTCGGAGCACACCAGTAATGCCTTCTCTTATTTCTAAAATTTCAATATTCTTAATACTAATTTCTTCATCAGCCAACAGCCCGATTACTTTTAAGATCGCACCAGGTTGGTCAAAGATATCGACGAATAAATCATAAAACGAAGGAATCGCGCCTTTCTTCGTCCGATCTAAACCATCACGGTATTCACGTGCTTCTGCTAAATAATGATAGATTGACACTTTATCATTTGTTTCTAGCAAGCCTTTTAAGTTTTTCATTTCATTAATCCAGTCTTCAAGCAGCTGAGCTAAAACTTTTTTGTTTTGAAAAAATATATCTTGCCACATACTCGGGTCACTTGAAGCAATTCGGGTAATATCACGAAAACCACCAGCTGCTAAACGTGGAATCTTATCATGTTTTTTTTGCCAAGTTTTTGCTTGCTGAACAAGTGAAGATGCAATTAAATGTGGAAAATGTGAGATCACACTCGTCATTTCATCATGTTCTTGTGCGTCTAGCGTTAAAAATTTAGCTTTTGTGTGAGCTAGTAAATCTGTTAATGTTGAGATTGCCGCTTGATCTGCTTTTTCAGTAGGTGTTAAAATGTAAATTGCATTTTCAAATAAATGAGCTTTCGCTGCTTCAATACCTTGTTTATGCGATCCCGCCATTGGATGACCACCAACAAAAGTGACTTCTCCGACTTCAATTGATTCAGCTGTCTGCATAACGTTCGACTTAACGGAAGACACATCAGTTATCAAAATTGGTTTTTCAAATCTAAGCTGTTTAATCTGCTCTAGCAAATCAATTGTTTTCGAGACCGGTGCAGCTAAAATACAAATATCAACCGTCGTAACCACTTGATTAAAATCAGTTGAGATTTCATCGACAATTTGTTTCTGAATCGCATAATTCAATGATTTTTGATTCACATCATAGCCGATTAGACGATGGTCAGTATTCTCTTTTAAATTTAATGCAAGTGATCCTCCAATCAAGCCTAGACCTGCGATTAAAATCCGTTTTGTCATTGATTTAGTTCACCTACTTGTTGATCTAAAAACAGCTGAATTTTGTCTCTTAAAATTTGCATGTCATCCGCGTTGCCGATCGTTATCCGAACGCCATTTGGATGCCCAAGTGCTTCACCGGAGCGAACGATAAATCCTTGGGTCATTAAATAATTAAATAATGAATCACCTGAGACCGGTAATTTAACAAAAACAAAATTAGCTTCTGAATCGTAATAACTTAAATTCATTTGATCCAAGGCATTCATAAAAGTTTGTCTATTTTTGATTGTTTCATTAACAGTATGTTCGATAAAATCTCGGTCTTGATAAGCAACAATAGCCGCTTGTTGAGCTAAGCGGGTCGTATTAAACGGTCCTCTAGCGATATTAAGTGCCTCACTTACTTCTAATTGAGCAATGCCATAACCAATCCTGAGACCGGCAAGGCCATAAACTTTTGAAAAAGTTCGAACAATCATTAAATTTGGATGTTTATGTAGCAAATCGATTGTGTTAACTTTTTTATCTGACTGTACATAATCCATATACGCCTCATCAACAACAACTAGCACATCACTCGGACAAGCTTGTAAAAATTGCTCTAAAGTCTGCTGGTCAATTAAACTGCCAGTCGGGTTATTCGGAGAACAGAGCCAAATAATCTTTGTCAAAGAATCAACAGCTTCTAGCATTGCTTCTAAATCATGCTCACCATCTACTAATGGAATTTCTTTTACCGTTGCTCCTTGAATGAGTGCATTATGTTTATACTGTGGAAATGTAGGGTTAGCTACAATCGTATTTGTACCTTCTGATAAATAAGTTCGGCAAATAATGTCAATCACTTCATCAGCACCACAACCAAACACAAGTTGATCTGGATTAACTTTTAAATTTTCACTTAATAATTGACGTAACTCTGTTGCATACCCATCCGGATAGATTTCAAAATGGTTCGCTGTCTCACGAACAACATCATCTACCTTCTTTGAATAGCCAAATGGGTTTTCATTAGAGGCAAGTTTAACAATTCGGTCAAGGTTAAATTCACGCTTAACCTCATCAACTTGTTTTCCAGGCTTATATGGCGACATTGATTTAAAAACACTTTTTGCTTTCATAAATAAATCCCCCTATTTAAGTAAATCAGGTCTTAATTTGCGTGCTTCATAATGATAAATATGTTGGATATCTTCTTGTTCAATCGTTGTATTTACTGTCATCATAATCCGAATACAGCGTGGCAAACCATGCGGAACATTAATTTCTTGCATGCACATGACTGGTACATACGTCCAGCCAGGGAGTTCACGAATTGGTTTAGCTGGAAAAGCGGCATTCAGATCATCTGTTACGGTTACTAAAACAGAACTGACATCTGAAGCTGAAATTTTATTTTTCTCAATCATTTCTAAGACGAGTTCACGTGTATGATCGATGATTTCTTTGTCTATATTTGCTTTTACTGTCGTAGCTCCTCTTATTCCTCTAATCAATGGTGATTCAGCTCCTGTATAAAATCTTTCAGCCATAAATGTAATTTTTGGTCGTCTAATTGTTCGATTGTTGGTTCACCAATCGCTTTTAATAAAACCATCGTCACTTTTTGGCTTTTTGCTTTTTTATCTTTTCGCATTCGATCGACTAACTTTTCTATTGACAGGTTTGGCAATTGAAGCGGATAGTCATTTTTTGAAAACCAGTGATAAATTTCTTGATAAGGCAACTTAACTTGGTATATTGCTTCGCTTACTTGGAGTGCGAATAGCATGCCAATTGCGATCGCTTCCCCATGAGTTAAAACACCATAGCCAAGTTCGGATTCAAGCGCATGACCAAGAGTATGACCAAAATTTAAAAACTGACGAATATTCGATTCGCGTTCATCTTGTTCAACGATTTTCGCTTTTACGTCGATTCCTTTTAATAAAACATCACTTAATTCAGCTTCATTTAGTGATTCTGTTAATTCGATCTGCTTAATTTGATTCCAGAAAGATGGATTATGAATCAAACTATGCTTAACGATTTCAGCATAACCTGAGCGAACTTCGGTAAATGGGATCGTGTGCAATGTTTCAATGTCATAGATAACAGCCACTGGGGGGAAAAAGTTTCCGATTAAGTTTTTCCCCTCAGAATGGTTAATCGCAACTTTACCACCGACACTGCTGTCGTGTGCCAAAATTGTTGTTGGCATTTGAATGAAATCAATCCCACGCATGAATGTTGCTGCTACAAAACCAGCTAAATCACCAATCATTCCACCGCCTAAAGCAATGATCAAGCTCTCCCGATCTAAACCTGCATGGATCGCTTCGGTCATTAAATCATAATAGATTTGAATACTTTTTGAACCTTCACCTGCTGGAACAACGGAATAATTAACTGAATAGCTGTCTTTTAACGCATTGCTCACATCATCTAAATAGAGTGGCTCAACATTACTATCTGTAATGATGAAAATTTGACTATATTTTTTTGTTAAAAAATCGAGTACACGGTGGCGGAGCCCTTTCCCAATCGAAACATCATATTGATTTGTACTTGTTTGAATGGTTATTCGATTCACTTAGAAACACCTGATTTCTTCGCGATATTCCTCAATTGCTTTTTTCAGTTTCGGAAACTGGTCGTGAGGAAATTGTTCTAAAATAGCCTTAGCTATTTCAAATGCAACGACATGCTCCATCACAACAGCGGCTGCCGGGACAGCACACGAATCTGAACGTTCAATACTTGCGGTATATGGTTCTTTTGTTTCGATATCAACACTTTGTAACGGCTTATAAAGTGTTGGGATCGGCTTCATTACACCTTTTACAACGATTGGCATTCCAGTCGTCATCCCACCTTCAAAACCGCCTAAATTATTTGTTCTCCGTTGATAACCTGTTTCCTCAGACCAAATAATTTCATCATGAACTTCACTTCCATTACGTCTAGCTGCTTCAAAACCAATCCCAAATTCAACACCTTTAAAGGCATTAATACTTTGGACAGCAAAGGCCAGGCGAGCGTCAAGTTTCCTATCATAATGGACATATGAACCTACCCCAGCTGGCATTCCTTCAACGTAAACTTCACAGACGCCACCAATCGAATCACCATCTTTTTTAGCTTGATCAATTGCATCCATCATTTTTTGGCTTGCTTCTGGATCTAAACATCGAACAGGAGAGTCCTCTGAAATCGTTACTTTCTGATCAAATGATAAATCAGGATACTCTTCTGCTTTAATCCCAGCAATTTCATTGACGTAACCAACAACATTAATCCCTAAATGTTTTAACATTGTTTTTGCAACCGCTCCAGCGGCAACGCGAACAGCTGTTTCTCGAGCAGATGAGCGCTCCAATATATTTCGCATATCACGGTGACCGTATTTCATCGCGCCATTTAAGTCAGCATGTCCCGGTCTAGGACGTGAGACGACCCGACGGATCTTTTTATCTTCATCAATTGGGTCTTCTCCCATAATATCAACCCAATGTTTAAAATCATCATTTTTAACGACTAATGCAATTGGTGAACCGAGTGTATACCCGTGACGCACTCCTCCTGCAATGTCTACTAAATCCTTTTCAATTTGCATCCGCTTACCACGGCCATGCCCCTTTTGTCTTCTAAGAAGTGATTCATTTATTTCATCGCTAGTCAATGGCATTAAGGCAGGTACACCCTCAACAATTGTTGTTAATTGTTTACCATGTGATTCTCCAGCAGTTAAATAGCGCATTTAAATTTCCTCCTTATTTAGTCTATATTTTAATTAATATACCACACTGAAGTCATTCTGTCTTGGTAAATTGATAGATAATTCTTTTTTTTCAAACTTTTCAATAGATTTGTTAAAGTTGAGCTAAAAAAAGAAACATTCATTACAGATCAAATGAATATTTCTTTTAGTCTATTATTCTTGTTTTGTATAGAAGAATGTGTCAAGTAATTTTAACTTATATTTCTCTGGTGTAAAAATTTGTTCGGTGCTTCCAACGAAAAAGACGCCACCGTCTACTAGCGAGTCACTGAATTTGTGATAAATTTGTGTTTTTGCTTCATCAGTAAAATAAATCATCACATTTCGACACACAATTAAATCAAATCCTTTAGGAAATGGATCGGACAATAAATTGTGCTTTTTAAATGTAATCGACTTTTTCAACTGATCATCAATTATGTAAAGTGAATCTTTATGAACAAAGTATTTGTCCTTAAATTGTTTAGGAACTTCTTTTAATGCCCGCTCCGTATAAATTCCTTGTCTTGCTCGCTCTAAAATTTTATCATCAATATCCGTTGCTAAAATGCTAACTTTGTTTAGATCAATATATTGCTTTAAAATCATCGCGATTGTATACGGCTCGTCGCCTGTTGAACAAGCTGCACTCCAAATTTTCAGTTCAGACTTCTTTTTTAACATTTCGGGTAGAATCTTTTTCTCTAAAACTTCCCATCGTTTTGAGTTCCTGAAAAATTCTGAAACATTTATTGTCATTTTATCAAGAAACTCTTGCATTAATTCTTTATCTTGATCAATTACCTGAAAGTAGCTTTTAAACGTGTTAAAGCCTCGCTTATCCCTTAAAGAAGTTAAGCGACGTTTCATTTGGACTTCTTTGTATAAGTTCAAGTCGATGTTTGTTTTTTTCTTAATCAATTCAGTAAATAGTTGATAATCTGGCATTTTCATATCTCCCTTAGAAATGACCACATTAATGTGGTCGTTTACTTAAATACCCAACTAGCTGATACAATAAGTCTTTTTCCTTTTTATCTGGTAGTCGTTTAATCTGCTTGATTGCTTGATTTAAATACCATTGACTATATTGATAAGACCTTTGAATCGCGTCCGTATTTTTTATATCGGCTACAATCGGATCAAAGTCAAATTCTTTGATTAGCTGGTGGCGGTTAAATATTAACTCAAGCTCGTGAAAAAGCTGCTTATCTTGAATGGCTAACAACGTTGGTAGGGTCAGATAACCTGAGCGTAAATCTTGACCACTTGCTTTACCTAAGTCATCAGCTGTCGACGTAAAGTCTAGTATGTCATCAATTATTTGATAAGACATTCCTAAATAGTAACCAAACAAATAGAGCTGTTTTTGAATTGAGCTAATAGCATTTGTCGTAATCGCACCTAATTGACATGATAAAGCAATTAATCGTGCGGTCTTATTACGATTTTTTCTGAAATATGCTGTTAAAGATGGATTCATCTGATAGCGATTCTTATATTGCGCTAACTCACCTAAAGCTAAGTACTTTAATGTACTTGAAAATAGTTGATGGGCTTTTTGATCTGCTATTTCTGACATGATCTCAAGTGCTTCTGCAACTAAGTAATCACCGATATATGTAGCAACTTGATTGGTATATTTGTGATGAATCGTTCTGTCTCCACGTCTTAATGGTGCTTGATCAATAATATCATCATGGATTAAGCTACTCATATGAACAAGCTCAAGCGCAATACAAACATCAACTAATTGCAATGCTTCTCCATCACCAAAATTACTGGCAATCATACAAAGAAGCGGCCTAGATCGTTTACCACCAGCTTGAATTAACGCTGTTGTAGCCGTTTTAACTGGTTCTTCAGCTTCCGATAGTCGTTCAATCAGTCTTTGATCAAAAAGCTCTAATTCAGCTTTAATCTCACTATACTGCTCTGATAATTTCATTTGATCATCCCATTTTGAAAATGTAATTTAAAACGAGCATTAATTAAACGAGCCAAGTCAATTAATTTTGAATCAATCTGATTAGCTTGCGGTTCCTCATGAAAAAATGCCTCTAATTGATGCAAATTAAAGTAGCGTAATAAATATGCAGTAACTGTTGTATCAAGCCTATACTTAAGTTGAACAACTGTTTTTCGATCATCAGTTTTTTGCTCAGTCATTTGAATCATTAATTGACTGATCACCTTAGTCGCCTGAGCAAGTACTTCAATCAGCTTATTCTCTGAGTGATAAGCTAAAAGAGCATAATATTGTGCACTAAATCGGTCACCTTGAAGAATTTTTTCTGTATTATTAGCATCCGGTTGATTAGAAACAAGTTGATGGAGATCAAATGATTGTTGCAACAATGTAATCCCCGTCACAACATCAATTTTCTTAACTTGTGACCACGCTGTTCGCTCAACTAAGGACAAATAAATAGCCATCCGGTAATCTTTTTTTAATAAAAAACTCACCAAACAAGGATCCATCACTGTCTGATATTGCTCATTTAACTTTGCTTGAATTAAACCTTCAATGCTCATTCTAATATTCTCCCACCAATACAAACTGATTGATCAGTATTCACTTGAATTAAATGACTCAATTTCACCGTGACGTGATTGAACAGTAGCTTTACCTTTAATTTTTATTGCAGATGTGTGCTCAGTAAACTGAACAATTAATAATTCTCCCGCATCGAGCTTTTCTGAGTGATGAAATTTCGTTGATTCGCCTCTTGTTAGACCAATGACTTGTACACCATTTTCTTCAGCTTTAATAATAAGAAATTCTGATTCCATTTATAATCACCCATTTCATCTAATTTATACTTTACAAGTAAAAAAATAAACTAAAAGAGGGTGCATACTATGCACCCTCTTTTGCCCTATGTAAATATTATTTTACGATATCTTTAAGGGCTTTACCTGGTTTGAAAGCAGGTACTTTACTTGCTGGGATTTGAATCTCAGCACCAGTTTGTGGGTTACGGCCTTTACGAGCAGCACGATCACGTACTTCGAAGTTACCAAAACCAATTAGTTGTACTTTTTCACCGTTTTTAAGTGAATCCATGATAGATTCTAAAACTGCATCAACAGCTTTTGCAGCATCCTTTTTAGAAAGCTCACTCTTTTCAGCTACAGCATTAACTAAATCTGTCTTGTTCATGATATTCACCTCCTCCGTAATTTAAATTCATGAAGCATAAGAATTTAAACGGTTTTATTCCATTTGTTCACCAAATCTTATAATTCTATACTCCTGATCACCAAATTAATTGATGACAAAGCCTATATTATACGACTTTTCCCATAATTTCAACAAAAAATACAAGATAAATAATATTTGTTGAAATGAGTGATAAAAAAATTCAAATAAAATTTGAATTGATGAACTATGAAGGTTGCTATGACAAGCTTTAACCAGTTAAATCTTAACACAGCCATCTTTATAAAGCAACATTTGGAATAAAAAAAACAACATTTCAAAGCATCTTTTGCTAAAGATACTCATTATTCGACAATTTATCAGTAAAAATAGTCACTTATCCCTATCTAACTAGATCGGATTAAGCAAAAAATAAAACGACTTGAGGATCAAGTCGTTATAGGATAATGGCGATCATGCGCCAGAACCTTCATTAATTATTTTTTCTAACGTATCTTTTAATTTATGGCGGACATTCTCTGGCATTAATGTTAATTTTCCTTGAATGCCTTCGCGAACGATTGAGCTTAGCGAACGACCAAAAATATCAGACTGCCAAATTGATAATGGATCATCTTCAAAGTCTTGCATTAAGTAGCGAACTAACTCTTCACTTTGTTTTTCAGTACCAATAATCGGTGAGAACTCTGATTCAACTTCGACCTTTATCATATGAATCGATGGAGCGATTGCTTTTAAAAGAACGCCATAGCGTGAACCATGGCGAATGATCTCTGGCTCTTCTAACTTCATATCATTGACTGACGGTGACGCTACGCCATAACCTGTTTGTTTCACCATTGCAAGTGCATCTGATATTTGATCGTATTCTCTTTTGGCTTTAGAAAAGTCTTGCATTAACCGTAATAAATGATCTTTACCTGTTATTTCTTCACCGACTATTTCTTTTAATACTTGATCATATAAATGATTCGGTGCATCTAAATCAATTTCTGCTATTCCTTCACCCATATCAACACCATGAATTTTTGCTGTTTCAATAAATTCATATGCGCTAAAATGGCCGATAATTCGATCGACATCTCGTAAACGCCTAATGTCTTTGACTGTTTCCTGAATTGCTTCTTGATAGCTGACTTTCAGCCAATGATCTTCCGCTAATACCATCACCCAACTTGGTAAATTAACATTGACCTCAAGTACAGGGAACTCGTATAGCGCTTCTCTAAGTGCATTATATGCATCTTCTTCATTCATATTTTCTGCACTCATTGCTAGTACTGGAATGTCATATACTTCATTTAATTCTTGACGCAAAAGTTCAGTTTCTTGGTGGTAAGGCTTTGTTGAATTTAAAATCATAATAAAAGGTTTACCAACTTCTTTTAACTCATCAACAATTCGAGCTTCTGCATCAAGATAATCCGCACGTGGAATATCTCCAATTGTACCGTCGCTAGTTACGACAACACCTATTGTTGAGTGCTCTTGAATGACTTTTCGAGTACCAATCTCGGCAGCTTCATTAAAAGGAATTGGCTCTTCATACCATGGTGTATGGATCATTCTCGGACCATTTTCATCCTCAAATCCTTGTGCACTTTCTATTGTGTAACCAACACAATCAACTAATCTGACATTGACAAACAGTCCTTCATCAACTTCTAATTGTACCGCTTGATTTGGAACAAATTTTGGTTCAGTTGTCATTATTGTCCGACCTGCTGAACTTTGGGGTAGCTCGTCTTGAGTTCGAACACGCTCTTGTTCATCCTCCATGTTAGGAATGACAACATTCTCCATGAATTTCTTTATGAAGGTTGATTTACCCGTTCGAACTGCACCAACTACACCAAGGTAGATATCACCATTCGTGCGTTTTGAAATATCTTTAATTAAATCCACATTTTCCACAAAATCCCCTCCCGATCTCCTTCGACACAGCAACGTGCGCTTCTTCTGACACTATGATTCTATGATGTTGTCCCAATAGAATATGACAGATGATTTACGATTCTTTCTATGAAAATTAGATTTACTTAATTGTTCAATATATATGCACCAGATTGGGTTTAATGTATTTAATTCACTATTCAAAAACAACTTTAATATAGACATACAAATAGAGCCGAGTTAGAGGGGCTTTCTAACTCGGCTTGACTCAGATTAATACCCAAAAGCAACCTTAAAGTGAGTACTTGTGCATAATAGTTTATGCGGTGGCGTAATTGATGTATAAACAAACACCCAACTTTAACTACTTTCTAAATGATTGCCCTAGTGTATTCATATCTTTAGGAATTTTATTTTGAGTAATTGCTTGAACAAGTTTATCTTCTTTCTCTTTTGAAATTGGCTTGTTCGCCATTTGACTCAACTTATTAACAAGATCTCTAACTGTTGCTTCATCAGAAAAATCAGCATTTTGAACTGAATTGGCAACTTTAAAAATGTCATTGGGGTTTATATTCGTTTTATTTTTAATTTGGCTAAAAATATTCGACTGTTTGTCACTCACCTAACTTCCTCCTTGCTTAACATTTTACGATACTATATGCAAGGAGAGTTGGTGATGTTCATCATTAATCTTGGCGATAATATTGTTTCAATAACGTATGAACTTCATCAACTTCATTTCGTTTCGAACGCGTCATTAATTGTTCAACAATTTCTCGAGGGTCAGCATCTTCGAATAATATTTTATAAATACCGAAAGTGATCGGCATGACGATACCTTTTGCTTTCCCCAATTGATAAGCTGCTTTTGCTGTTCTTACCCCTTCAACAACCATGTTCATTTTAGCTAATACTTCATCTAATGAAAAACCTTGAGCTAACAAATTACCTGCATTCCAGTTTCTACTGTGGCGACTAGTCGAGGTTACGATTAAATCGCCGATCCCAGTCAAACCAATAAAAGTCAATGGATCAGCTCCCATAGCTGTACCTAATCGAGCCATTTCAGCTAATCCCCTTGTGACAAGAGCTGCTTTAGCATTGTCACCAAAACCAAGACCATCAGAAATTCCAGCACCTAAAGCAATGATATTCTTTAATGCTCCACCTAATTCAACACCAATTACATCAGTGCTTGTATAAACTCTAAACCGATCATTCATAAACAAACCCTGTGCATGTAGCGCAGCTTGTTCAGATTTCGATGTCGTTGTTACTGTTGTTGGATGCCCTAGACTGACTTCCTCTGCATGGCTCGGACCTGACAGGACAACTATCTCATCATAAAGCTCTCTAGGCAATTCTTCTTCAATCATTTCAGATACACGTTTAAATGTTTCTGGTTCAATCCCCTTTGTTCCATGGATGATACTCACTTTATCGGTTAACACTGCTTTAAGCTGTTGACAAACAATCCGAATCGCCTCAGTAGGTAAAACCAATAAAATAGTTGAAACGTCGTCAATCGCCTCTTTCAAGTCAAAATAGGCTTTAATTTGATCAGGAATGACAACATCTTTTAAATAGACTTCATTACGACGTGTCTGATTAATTTCATTTGCATGTTTTTCAATATGTGTCCACAATCTAACGTCATAACCATTACTATTTAACACCATAGCTAAAGCCGTTCCCCAGCTTCCAGCACCTAGTACAGCTATTTTTTCCATTTAATCAGCTCCTTAACCACGCTTTCTAGCGAGAATTTTTATCGGAGTGCCTTCAAAACCAAAAGCCTCTCTAATTTTGTTTTCTAAAAAACGACGATATGAAAAGTGCATCAAATCAGGATCATTGACAAATACCGCAAAGGTAGGCGGTTTAACGGCAACTTGAGTCGCGTATAATACTTTCAATCGCTTACCACGAACAGTTGGTGTAGGATTGACTGCAATCGCATCCATAATCACATCGTTTAAAACACTTGTTTCAACTCGTTTACTATAGTTTTCGCTAGCTAGACGAACTTGCGGCATTAATGTGTGAATTCTTTTCTTTGTTAGGGCAGATAAGAAGACAATCTGTGCATAGTCTAAAAATAAGAAATGCGCTCGAATCTCCGCCTCAAACTTTCTCATTGCTTCTTGATCTGATTCAATTGTATCCCACTTATTTACGACGATCACGATCGCTTTTCCAGCATCGTGAGCATGCCCGACAATTCGCTTATCTTGTTCAATAATTCCAGTTGAAGCGTCAATAACGATCAGAACAACATCTGACCGATCAATTGCTTTCAGTGCACGCAAAATACTATACTTTTCTGTTGACTCATAAATCTTACCGCGTTTTCTCATTCCTGCCGTATCGATAATGACATAATCTTCACCATCGAATACAAATGGAGAATCAATAGCGTCTCTAGTTGTACCAGCAATATCACTAACAATTACTCGACTTTGTTGTAAAATAGCGTTGACGAGCGATGACTTTCCAACATTCGGTCGACCGATAACACTAAAATGTAACGCATCTTCATTTTCAAGTTTACCATCGTGAGCTGGAAATAGTTCAACCACACGATCTAGTAAATCACCTAGGCCTAGACCATGCGCTCCTGAAATCGGATAAGGTTCGCCAAAACCTAAACTATAAAATTCATAAATATCTTCTCGCATTTCTGGGTTATCAATCTTATTGACAGCTAAAACGACAGGTTTATTTGACCGATAAAGAATTTTAGTTACTTCTTCATCAGCAGCAGTTATCCCATCTCTCCCGTTGACAATGAAAATAATGACATCCGCTTCATTAATTGCGATATCAGCTTGCTCTCTCATTTGAACGAGAAGTGGTTCGTTTCCTAACTCGATCCCTCCTGTGTCAATTAAATTAAATTCAGTCGTTAACCATTCAACTTTTGAATAGACACGATCTCTCGTTACACCTGGAGTATCATTTACAATTGAAATTCTTTCACCGACTAGTCGATTAAATATAGTTGACTTCCCAACATTTGGTCGCCCAACTATTGCTACGACAGCTTTTCTCATGAAAGGATCATCCTTTCTCTCATTTACTAACTTAATTTTTACTCATAGAGGATAAAATTGTTCCTAACTAATATAGTTTAGCAAAATTTACTCTTTTAAACAATATTTTAAATGTGAATCGAAGTTGACTTGTTAGAAATCACTTGGACTAAGTACAAAATAAAAATAGCAATATAGAGTGAAGTAAACAACTCGGACTCCCCCAATACGATGCTCCAGTTTAATACTTTCATGTTATAAGCGTACAACCATTCACCTGTTAAACAGGCGACCATTAATAAATAAATACGTTCTTGCGTATTTCTAATAAAGATCACTAAGGTTGTAGCAAACAGTATAGCTATAATCAAAAACTGATCAACTAACAACCAAATTGGATTGATAATTAAAATATACTTTAAACCGTTATAACTCAAAATTAAACAAAGTAGAAAGTAATAATTAAAGTAAGTCATTGTTTTAAGCAAAATTAATGCCCAAAAAATAACCAAGCAATACAAATAGGGTATCGTTACTGTATAACTACCAAGTTCAAGTTGTTGATTAATAAAAATAATATTAACTAAAACAAGCCAAAGTAACAAACGTTTCGTTCGATTCATTTTTAAATCAACTAATGAAAAACACACGATTGCCAACCAACTTAACCAATAAAAAACCATACTGATCCCTCCATCTACTAGTTCAGTATGGCAACCTTCTAAAAATATTAAACAAAAAGCATGTAGTGAAATATCCACTACATGCTTAATTAATTATGATTTGAATTGATCTAATTGGTCTCCAATCACATCACTAATTGAAAATCCTTGATCTTCATCTTTTTCATAAGATTTTAATTCTTGTTGATTCTTTTCAACTTCTAACTCTCTCATGCTCAATGAAATCCTTTTTTCCTGCTCATTTACTTCTAAAACTTTAGCTTCAATTTCTTGTTCAACTTCTAACACTTCTTGTGGAGTGCCAATGTGTTCTGTAGAAATTTGCGAAATGTGAACAAGCCCCTCGACTCTTGGCAACAATTCTACAAATGCCCCAAAGCTAACTAGACGTTTAACTGTTCCCTTAACAACATCACCAGGTTTGATTTTATCTTCAATGTTTTCCCATGGTCCAGGTAACGTTGCCTTAACTGATAATGAAATTCTTTCTGTTTCTTGATCAACTGAAAGAACCTTGACTTTGATTGTCTCACCTTCTTTAAGCAGATCACTTGCATGTTCAACGTGCTCATGAGCTAATTCAGAAATATGGACAAGTCCATCAATACCACCTAAATCAATAAATGCACCAAAGTCTGTAATTCGAGCTACTTTTCCTTCAACAACTTGGCCTTCAGCTAAACTTGATAAGCGTGCTTCTTTTTGCTGTTCATTCTTTTCTTCAACTACCGCTCGATGTGATAAGATCACACGATTTTTTGATCGATCAAGTTCAACAACCTTTAATGATAATTCAGTATCTAAATAACTAGAAAAATCATCAACAAAATGAACTTCGACTAGTGAAGCTGGAACAAATCCACGCAAACCAACATCAACAACTAATCCACCTTTAACAATTTCTTTAACAGTCGCATCAAATACTTCACCAGACTCTAATTTTTCCGCTAAGTCTGACCATGTTTTTTCAATATCAACGACTTTTTTAGATAAGATGACCTCATCGTCTGAGATTTTTTTGATTTTTAAAGTGAATTCATCATCAAGATTAACAACATCACTTGCTTGCTCAATTCGCTGACTCGATAACTCATTGAGTGGTACAATGCCATCAGTTTTCCAGCCAATATCAACTAAAACCTGGTCATCTTCAACCTTCACAACTTTTCCTGTTACCTCTTGCCCCACATAAAATTCTTTTAACTCAGCTACTTCCTTATTCATTTCATCCATTAGAAACTGCCTCCTTCAATTTACCACGCTAATAGATAACTATCTTTTTCTAAGTTCTAATATTTGAACTATTTTGTCAAGTGTTAATCTAATATTTGAGTATGTTTTTCTTGCAAATTGCCGATTTCAGCCATTATTTTTTCGGTTGCTTCTTTTGCTGAAGCCTTGACTTCACGTAATGAAGTCATATCAACCGATTGACCAAAAACAATTTTTAATTTGCGACCGACCTTATATGGTCCAATTATAACACATGGAACAACAATTGCATCAGATCGAAGGGCAAAAAAGCCAATTCCCGATAAACCTTCACCTAATTTGCCTGTTTTACTTCTCGTTCCCTCTGGAAACAGACCAATCACTTTGCCTTCTTTTAATAATGTTAGTACTTGTCTTAATGCTTGGCGATCTTTCATTCCCCGTTTGATCGGGACAGCATTTAACTTAGTGAAAAAAAACTTAAAAAACTTTCCTTTAAATAATTCTTCTTTTGCTAAAAAATGAACATCTCTAGCGGTGGCACCCCCCACAATTGGTGGATCTAAATTTGAAATATGATTTGAACAAATAATCACTGGGCCATCTTTAGGGACATTTTCTGCTCCGAAAACTTCCATTCGATAAAATGGTTTTAGTAAATACCAAACAAGGCTTCTTGCGAATCGGTAGAACGACATTTATTTCACTCCTTTTTGCTCAATAATTTGCAAGATTGCTTCGACAACTTGATCGATGCTTAATGAAGTCGTATCTAATTCGATTGCATCATCAGCTTTAACTAACGGAGAAACCTCTCTTTCCATATCGAAACGATCTCTGTCTGCGATCTCTTGTTTTAGTTGTGTTAAGTCTGCTGGAAAACCTTTTTGTTTATTCTCTTTATAGCGTCTAAGTGCCCGTTCTTCAACAGAAGCAATCATAAAAATTTTAACATCAGCATCAGGAATCACATGACTACCAATATCTCGTCCATCCATGACGATATTTGTCTCGTTGACAAAACTCCTTTGGCGCTCGACCATTTCTTCACGAATTAAGCGATGTTTAGCAACTTCCGATACATTTTGAGTAACGGCTTCATTTCTGATTTCTTCACTTACGTCTTCGTTATCAAGTAAAACACGTTGATTCGTCTCAGCTTGCTCTAACTTAATATCTGTTTTTAATAATAACTGAAATAACTGTAATTCATTATCTGTTTCGACATTGTATTTTAGTGCTTTTAAAGTTAGCGCCCGATACATTGCACCAGTATCTATGTATATATAGTTTAATTTAGTTGCTATTTTTTTTGCGACGGTACTTTTTCCTGCTGCTGCAGGTCCATCAATTGCGATTGCTATTCCTTTTTGACTCATCTTTTAATCTCCTTCATTAAAAACATCGATAGTTAATTTTTATTTTCTAATGCTTGTCTTCGTTCTTTTAATTGAGTTTCAAAGCAATATTGAATAATGTGTTGTCGATCTTGTTCATAAATATCAACAAACTTCATTGATAGTAACTGTTTTGCTTCTTTAGTTAACTCAAAGATTCGAATCGATTCTGCTCTTGTAAAGATGTAATCAATATCTTTGTCTTTCGTTCTTAAAACAATGACTAGATCGAATGGCGTACCAGACTTTATTTCAATATTTTCAGGAAGTACGACTGCAAGTCCACCACCACTAATATCTTTCGTCACCGTGGTAAATGTCTCAAGCTTACCTTCCGGATCAGAAATTGAGACATCTAGACTCGCGTCGACACGAACATATTCTCGACGTTGAATTTTTTTCAGTTTATTTTGATCAAAGCGTAGCATTAACATCGGAACTTTTTCTCTTTTACGATCAATAATTTCCGTATAAAATTTATAGATTGATTGATCGCTTCCAACAAAATAGGCAAATAAAAAAGTGCCCTTTGGAAAAAAGTCCGTCCGGCCTGTTTGAGTATTGATCGGGTAATCAATATATAAAGAAGAGCCCTTTTGTTCAACAACGCGACATCTAAACCGCTTGATCTCTTCGTCATCATCACTTGTTTCTAACGTTAGTATTGTTCCAATTTTAATCATAAGTCAACTCACCCCTAAATTGTAACTACTTATATTATTGCAACAATACGATTTTAAGGCAAGGACTAGTTTCGATTTTTGTTAGATTAAAAAAGTATCCCAAATATTTCAAGGATACTTTTTTAACAATTTTCTAATCCCACTTTAATTCAACATCATGCTTTAGTTCAACAAACACTTCATTTCCTGTATTTGCATCGATAAAAATTTGATACGTATCATTATTTAAAGTTCCAAAAAACGCATAAGTTAATACTTCCGAGCCTGCCCGATCTTCAATAATCGCTAAATGTTGATCCTCTATATTTAAAGAAGAACTAACAAATTCTTGCGCTTCTTCGAGGGTTAACTCAGGGTCTTTTAATTCTCGTTCATGATGATTTCGATAATAATCCGTTGCATTAAATCCAACGATATCTCCATTATCTAAAGCAACTTTTACCGTAATTTGATCTGGATAAACCCAAACGTCATCATTTGTAACGGCAAACTGAAACAATCCGGTCTCATCATATTGACTTGATCGCAATCGTTTAATATCTTCAAAACCTTGTTCCTTCAGTAATTTTTCTGCTTCTCGTTCGGCATCATGTAAACTGATTGATGCATCAGCTAACTCACGGTTAATCATATATGATAAAACATGACCACCAGTTTCAGTTATTTCAATATAGCCATGTTGATCTTCATGACTAAATGAACCACTAAATGTATTTAATTGTGCACCTTCACCACTTTTTTGTAACTCTAACTCGATATCAGGAGTTAAATCAAATTGTTCGATAATTAGCTCTTCAACTTCTTCTTCATTAATTGGATCACCGTCAACAAATTGAAACCGTTCTTGCTGTGACGGGAAATCTGCAGCTAGATTATCAAAATGAACTTGGTCAAATCCCGATGTATAGTCTTCGACCGCGGTAAACCCATCAATGATATGGTTCGGTGATTCTCGATCATTACGAGCTAAAGCAAGCTCAACCTCAGCCCATTTAAGTTGATCTGAAAAAACCTTATGTTGAACTGTTCGAAGCTCTTTTCGGATCTCATCAGCAGATTGATAAAGTTGTGTTAGCCGGTCTGTTTCTTCTTCACTTAAAGGTTCATTGTCAAGATCACGTATCGCCACATGATAAGTAAATTCACCAATATCAGCTAAAAATGTTTCTGTTTTCGTAAATGGTAACAATCCTAACGGTAATTGACTAACATCACTTTGTGCTTGTGCTGTCAATTGCCAAACATCTAACATTTGCGGTGATAATGTCTCTTTCGTTTTCAATGCAAGTGTCGTCCCAATTTTGTCATAGAGAAGGTCGACATGATACGTTAAATCATGAAATGCACGTTGATAGTTATTTTCAGCTTGTACAATCAAATGTTCTTTTTCAGTAAATTGCCGATAACCCCAATAGCCTGTGACGATCAATGCAATTGAGAGTACTGTGATACTAATCCATCTTTTCATTAATTATTCCTCCGATTTCTATTCGCAAAAAATATGTTTGCCAATTTGCTTAATTTGTGGACGAGACCAGATCCAACTACTAGTTGCTGTATCCGGGTTAAAATAATAAATCGCCTCACCCGTAGGATCCCACCCATTAATTGCATCAAGAACTGCGCGCCTCGATGTTTCATCAGGAGTTAAATAGATTTGACCGTCTGCAACTGCTGTGAAAGCTAACGGTTCATAAATAATACCAGCGACTGTATCTGGAAAGATTGGGCTTTGTAATCGATTTAAAATGACAGCTGCAACTGCAACTTGTCCTTCATACGGTTCACCTCTTGCTTCACCGTAAACAGCTTGTGCCATCAATTGAATATCGTTTTGTGAAAAACCATTTGGTACGTTTACTGATGTGGGTTCAATTGGTGTTTCTTCTACTGTACTCTGTTCCGTTTGCGTTTGATTGTCTGTTGGCTCTGCTGGTGATTGTTGCTGTTCTGATTGTTGTGAGTCTTGTTTTTGTTGCTCAGTGTCTGCCTCTTGTTGAGATGGTTCTTTTGTAGTTGAATCTTGGCGCTTTTGTTCCTTTCGTGTATCATAATTTACTTGATCTTCCAAGTTCATACCACCATAATGTGTGAAGCTTCGACCGGCTTCAATGTTTTCTCTAACAAAATCTTTATGATACTGAGTGCGCTCTTTCAACATGTTTTTTACTTGATCACCTGCATATCCGTCAACCTTCATACCAAATTCATTTTGAAAGTTTCTTAATGCCCAATACGTACCCCAACCAAATACACCGTCAATTTGACCATGATAAAAACCGATATATTGTAATCTTGCTTGGAGCTCAACGACATCTTCACCAGTTGCACCTTGTTGGATGACTTGTTCACTAAATGCATCTACTGTTTGATTCACGTTCAAGTTTATCCCCATGATAACGACTAATATTAATAAAGAATTAACGATTGTTTTTTTCATTTCTTCGCCTCCTATAGTAACGAGATAATCATTTGATACACATTAGCTTTGATTAAAGTCATTTTTTTATACACAAAATCAGCTGATTTACTCGATATAATTATTGATTTTTAATTGCTGAGGCTTTCTTGTTTCAATTTAGATTGAGATGTCATATAATGATAAGCAGACGTCATTTTTAGCTGGATTGATGTTAAACAATTAATGGAGGTGATTGACATGCGTTTAGAAAGAATCTCATCAAATAAATTTAAAATCTTTTTAACTTTCGATGATTTAGTTGAACGAGGTTTAACTGAAGATCTCATGTTAGAGGATTTACAGTCAATGCAAATGGAGTTTCATGATATGATGCTTGAAGCAAGCGATGAGTTAGATATTGAATTATCAGGTGTTTTAACTGTTCAAATTTATATGATTCAAGCACAAGGCATGTTGATTATCGTCACTCAAGAAGATGAGGATTTTGAAGAGGATTATCTTGAGATGCAGGTCACATTATCTGAGCGAAAATCATTACTTTATGAATTCGATGAGTTTGAAGATATTATCCAACTAGCAAAAGCAATTGAGCGTTTAAATATTGATGCTGGCTCAATTTATCATTATCAAGATGCCTACTATTTGCATTTACCAGATCATCTTCAAGAAGAGCATATTAAAGAAGATTTAATCGCTGTATTATCTGAATATGCAACTGCCACATTACTTTCGCCAGAACAAATCAGTGAATATGGAAAAGTGATTATGGAGAACAATGCATTGCTTCAAATCCGGCAGTATTTTAAATAAAAAACCGTATTGTTGACGTGACCTTGATCTACAAGATCGAGACGTCTACAATACGGTTTATTTTTCCATCATTTAAATCACGGATTAAAGATAAATACATGTTTGATCAAATGTCTCTCTAATTGATCCACTAAGAAAGACTCACCCCAATATTTATAACTTAAAGTAAGAATCATGACAACAAAAAGTAAGATCACGATTAAGCGGATTAAAGCCAAACTAACTCTCCATTTGATCTTCGCTTTCTGATCATCATGAACTTGCCTTCTTGGAGGTAAATTTAAAATATCGATTTCTTCGTAATGATCATCAATAATTGATTCAATTTGCTGGTTATCTTGTTGGTGCGAATTGATCGCTTCCATTTGTTCTCTTAAAAGTTCAGCTTGATCTTTATTGGCTTCATTCATGACCAGTCCCTCCTGATTCAAAAGGTAATAAAATTGACTGTAACTGTGCCTGCCATGACTTTAATTCTCGGCCCCTTTTCCCGTATTCAGGTGACCATTGTTCAAGTGTAAATCCACATTGATCACAGCAATGATACTTCGCTTCTCTAACCGTCGATTGAAATGATTGATATAAAGCTTGCCGGCGACATTCTTTAGCTGTTAACCACTGAAAAAGTTCATCTAATTTACCGAGCTTATAACGACTTCGTTGCTCAACTCTTTTAATCAAATCATGTTTTATTTGTGGAATAATTTTGTGTAATTCAATTCGTCCATCTTGAGTCATTAGATCATTTTCTGCAAAGTAATCTTGAATAAAACGTCTTTGAACCTCATTAATTGGCCAATGATTATGAATGAAAGCTTGATTTAATGAAATAGTCGTTTCACTTTGTTGAATGTGTAGTAAACTGGCAAACAAACTTTCTACCATCTCAGTTGACGGTAATTCAGTTTCAATCAAACGGCGTGGAAGAATGTCATCATTTGGTGCAATCAGGCTAATACTCACACTTGACAATTGATCCCGACCTGCTCGACCAATTTCTTGGATCAATGACTCAAGTTGAGTCGGGATATGATAATGAATCACAAGTCG
Organism: Bacilli bacterium; assembly: GCA_012838505.1. GTDB lineage: Bacteria > Bacillota > Bacilli > Bacillales > Amphibacillaceae > Amphibacillus. Next base: position 26,946 of record DUPD01000080.1, read on the forward strand.
AATATTCTGCTTATCGATCCCCATCCCAAACGCACTTGTTGCACAAATAATATCAATTTGATTTTCCATAAATTGCTCTTGAATTAAGAGGCGCTCACTCGTTTCCAATTCTCCATGATAGTAGCTGACACTTAACTGACTAAACTTTTCGCCTAACAATGTAGCCACTCGCTCAGCTTCTTTTCTACTTGTAAAGTAAATAATCGTTGGAACAGACCATTTCTGAAATAAATTGATTAAATAAGCATCTTTTTCTGAACGGTGATTAAGTTGCTCAACGATTAAACTAATATTATCACGATCAATTGGATAAATATGCTTCGTAAATTTGATTTTATAAAAATGATTGATGATATCTTTTTGGACATCAGGTGTTGCCGTTGCAGTCAAAGCTAGGATCGTCGGATCCCCTAAGTGTTCAATCGCTTGATTTAATTTTAAATAATCTGGGCGAAATTCATGTCCCCATTGCGAAATACAATGGGCTTCATCAATCACAAACAGCGAGATTTTAAGTTGTCTTAGTTTTGTAATGACGTACTTATTTTGCAACATTTCAGGTGACAAATAGATCAATTGATAAGCATCGAGTTGATTCAGAATCGATCGCCGTTCAACAGTTGTATTAAAACTATTAATCGCCACAGCCTGCTTAAAGCCGCGCTTTTTCAACTGTTTAACCTGATCTTCCATCAAAGATAATAAAGGCGTAACAACAATCACTTTACCATCAATCATCATCGATGGTAACTGATAGCAGATTGATTTACCAGATCCAGTTGGTAACGTAGCAAAAACATGCTTGCCGTTAAGGATATCTTCAATAATTTCTTTTTGACCCGGTCGAAATGTTGGATATCCAAAATATTTATTAAGCTGTTTTTCTAGTTGATTCATAAAAATAACCCCTAAATATTTAATGGCTTGCTTTTGCAATTGCTAAACGAATTTGAAAATAGCTATAACGATCACCAACTTGTTGTTTGATCTGTGATAACCGAAGATCGTTTATCTGTTTAATTTCCTCAAGAATTTCATTCAAATCCTCTGTTTCAATATAGTTTGAAAGATTTAGATTTGGAATCGCGTAAGCCAATTCAACAATATGATCTTCAATCGTACTCCTTTTTAATCGCCGGATCTTGATGATTTGATCAATTGTATAGCCTTGATTTAATAATCGATTTGTTTGCTGAGCTGATTGGGTAATAAATTTCTTAGTTTGCTGCTCTTGTTCGGGAATAAATTGTGCTAAAAATTTAATTTGATTTGTTTCAATATAATCGATTAATTGATGATAACTTGCAGCAAGTATTAAATGAACATCGTGATTAGATAAATTATGCTTCATCGCTAACTGCTGGATTGTTTGACCATAATTACGATAACCGGATAATCGATTGACAAAAATCGTTGCTTGCTTTTCATCAATTGTTGTTAAAAAAGTAGTTAAGTGGTGATAAGTATTGATTAGCCATGATTTTATATCCTGTTGGCTCTGATAATATGATTTAACCCATTGTTGAATCGCCAAATCTTCATTAATCGGCTGAAACTGATTGTTCTCGACAGATAGATTAGCGAAGGTTTGGATCGTTAATGCCAAACGATCACTGAAAACCTTTGCTTTGTTAGCCGATTCAATCCCAGTAAAAGCTTTGATGATCTTTGGTTGCTGCCACTCTTTTAAGATTCGTTCACCTTTAAGCGTTAAAGTCGCTACACCAGCATCATCAATGATTAAATCCCCTTGATCAATTAAATTTGAAATCGCTTGATCAAACTCTACTCGTTTTAACTTCTGATAAATCGAATAAAATTGCGTCATTTGATAGAAATGAGCATCTTGAATTGTCTGGGTTGATCGTCTACCTGAAATAATATGATAAAGCGAGGCTGTACTCCTTTGTCCTTTTAACTGTTTCAGACCATATAAAAGAAGATAATTAAACATTTGACATCGCTCATTTCACTTATCTTTCTTCTATCATAGCAATCTTAGCGCCTGAATGCTATTGTTGATTATTTAAATTAACAGATTTACAATATAAATGTGGGTTATTAGAAAACTTGGCATTCGCCAAGCCTTTAGGCGAATGCTTTAGTTGCACTTATGTAGTAAGAAAGTTGTTATACTTTCTTATTTACCAAGAAAGTGAGGCTTTTAAAATTGGCACATTTTACGTATGTAGATAAAGAAACATGTATTGCTTGTGGATTATGTGGTGCACTTGCACCTGAAATATATGATTATGATGATGAAGGGATCGCCTATGTCTTGCTCGATAATAATACAGGGCAAGCTGAAATTCCAGATGATTTAGTCGACGATATGAAAGACGCACATGAAAGCTGTCCGACAGAATCGATTAAAATTAAATCAGCACCATTCAAATAAAAAAGGCCAATTGGCCTTTTTTATTAATGTAATAGAATTGGATTAACACCATCTGGTACTGAGATCGGTGCAGTTAAATCAAACTGATTAACTTGAGCCAGATCAACTCCTAAGTCGAAATCGACTTGGCTAAAGCCAAAGCTTTTTGCTGTCATTAAAATCGCTTCAATCATTTCCTTTGTCTCGCGATTATCGCTAAACTTAGCATTTGATTCAAAACTAATTTTTAATATTTCTTCATCAGCTGGATCAACAACATATTCAAGATCGGCTGGAATTGTTGCTGTAATATCAAATTCCGTTTGATCGTATTGCATTTCTAACAACGCCTCATCGATTGTAAAGAAGAAATCCCCACCAATTGTTTGAGGAATCGGAATTAATAAGCGTTCTTTATCCTCATATTGATACATCTTAAAAGCTAAATTCTCAACTGACTCTAATTGCAACGTTTCCATTGTGCCAATTTGACCTAAATCAATCGAATTCCTTGTTTCTGTTTCGAGATTTAATTCAGTCGCTGGATAGTTGGCAAACATAAATTTAACACTATTTATGAATGCCGTCATCTGGGTTGCGGTATCCGGAAAAACAAAATCATCCGCGACACGCATCGTAATCTTCTCCATGTCGTCACTAAAAATAAACTCAATTTCATCAAATGGATATTCATAGATCCCAAACTCATCTTCATCGACAAAGGTTGAGATTCGATTGTAAACATCATTTGGATAACCATATCCTGTTGCGGCTGTATCGACTAATGAAATTGGGATGGCATACATTCCTTGAATATCCAAGCCAGCAATTGTGTAGATCGGCAAATCATATTCATCATTATAATAAACCAATCGGTTGCCAGGTACTGCACCTTCACTATCTTCCACTACTTGATTATGTTGCTCGGCTTCATCTACTTCATTTGATTCAACACTTTCATCTTGATCAAACGTAATGACTTCACCACTTGTATCATAATCAGTTAGTTCACTTGATCTTCCCGCTAAATCCATTGATTGTTCGGTGATTTGGTCTTGATTAAATAGACCACTTTGAATCATGATAAATGCTAAAGAAGCAATCGCAATTGTAGCAATTGAAGGTACAACCCACTTCGATCGATTACGTTTCTTCATAATCTTCACACCCTTCATTTTTTGATCTATTTGTTCAAACAACAGGGCTTTATTTTGTTGGTCTTTAACTTTAGGTAATTGACTTAACTTTTCAATTAACTGTTCATCTTTTTGATCCATCACCGCATCACACCCTTTCTAATCTTTATCAATCATTTCTTGTAGTTTTTTGATTGCACGATGTTGTGTTGTTTTCACTTTACTCTCTGACCACTCTAAAATTTGTGCTGTCTCATGGATCGATAAAGATTGAATATACCGAAGGATAAGGACATTTTTTTGGTCCAAAGTACAATGATCAAGTAGTTGATAAATTTGCTGCAGCTCATCATTTAGTTCTGCCACTTCTTCCGGTAATGGATTATGATCTTTAATTCGAGCTAAATCTTGATCCTTATTAAAAAAACTGGCTAACTTGTTCTTTTGCCGTTGTTGTTTTCGGAAAAAGTCCATTGTCGTGTGTCGTGCAATTGAAAAAAGCCACGTCTTTTCACTGCTATCACCACGAAAGTTTTGATAAGATTTTAATACTTTTATATAAACTTCTTGTACGATATCCTCGGCAACATGTTGATTCTTAACCATGTAATAAACATATTGATATAAATCAAGATGATAATGGTCATATAGGTGATCAAATGTGGTCTCCAAAAATAAGACCCCCTGTCTAGTGTATTAGTCGATCGTTCTATTGAAAGGTTACAAAAATTGTTTTATTATTTAATTTACCGTTTGACACTAATAAATATTAACATAAATCAAGGATCGTTTTAAGGAAAAATTCTTTTTTCAATTCAGCGGCAGTGTGAATTTGAATGTCGTCCCGACCCCAAGCTTACTTTGCACGATAATCGAACCTTTGTGTGCTTCAATAATTTGTTTGACGATTGCCAATCCTAAACCGGTGCCTTGTTTTGATCGTTCCGTTTTAGCACGTGATTTATCAGCCATATAAAACCTTTCAAAAATAAACGGTAAATCTTCAGCCGGGATGCCTTGGCCTGAATCTGTTAATTCAAATTGAACGTATTCGTCTTCACGCGTAATCCCTAAAGTTAATTCACCTTTTTCTAGTGTATGCTTAATCGCATTATCAATTAAATTCGTTAAAACTTGTTCAAGACGATCGTAATCAAATAAAAGCTGATCAACATCATCAGGCATGTTAATTTTTAATGACAGCTTGTTTTTAGCTAGTCGATTGTCAAACTTATGCGCAATCTTATTAACAAAATCGGCTACTGAATGCAGTTCGACGTTTAAATCAAGATGACCAGATTTTAATCGTGTTAAATCAAGCAGCTCATTGACCAAACGCCCCATCCTTTCCGACTCATCATGGATGACTTGAGCGAGTTCTCTTTGATCAGCAACTGTTTCTGTTACCCCATCAATAATTGCTTCACTATAACCTTGCATCAGTGAAATCGGTGTCCGCAATTCATGAGACACATTTGCAATAAATGTTTCTCTCAATTGATCGAGCTGTCTCGCTTCGGTAACATCTCTCATGATTGCTACTGCTCCTTGTAACTTCTCATTTCTATGTAATGGTGTGATCACAATATCCCAGTCACGCCCCTGAATTTTAATTTCAAAGTTTTGTGTTGTCGCTTGATTAATGACAGACTGAAAAAATTGTTCAAAGTCAGTTGGTAATTGATTCGTATTTGAGCTGCCTTTTTCATAATGAAAATGATCAATGAACATTTCTGCTTCCTGGTTAGAAATAATAATTTCACCATCAAGATTCATTGTCATCACGCCATCTTTCATTGATCCAATAATGCTAAAGAGAATTTCTTTTTCCTGTAATAATGTCGTCATTTGATTAGCTAATTGGCGACTCATTCGATTAAAGGACATGGCTAATTGGCCAATTTCATCAGTTGATGCCATTGGCAATTTGATATCATATTGGCCAGCAATGATTTTTCGCGTACTCTTTCGCATTTGTGCTAGCGGGATTGAAAGGCGTTTAGAAATGAAAACACCAAATAAACCAATTAACAAACAAAACAGCAAGCTTGAAAAAATTAAAAATCGATTGAAAGAGCTACGCATTACTACAGCCTGATCGTGAGCAAGCTGTTCAATTCTTGCTATTGCCGAGTATTCAAGTTGATCAGGATCACTCACTGACGATCCGATTACTTCATCGGTCATCATCAGTAATTCTTGCTTCATTTCGTCAATTATTTGGTTCTTTTGGATCGAAAAAATCATCAGAGCGAATAATGAATAAATAATAATAAAAAGAACAATAAAGCATACACTATATTTCCCAATACGATTTCGCCAAAACATTACTCATCATCCACTTCAAACTTGTAACCAATCCCCCAAACAGTTGCAATCATTTGAGAAACAGTTTCATCTACTTGACCAAGCTTTTCTCTTAGGCGTTTAATATGAGTATCAACCGTTCTTAAATCACCAAAAAATTCATATTGCCATACTTCCTTTAATAATGTTTCCCGATCGAAAACACGATCTTGATGACTTGCCAAGAAGTATAATAATTCATATTCTTTCGGCGTTAACGTTATATCTGTCTCATTGACCGTTACCCGATGCGCATTATTATCAATCTTCAATCGCGAAAAAACGAGCACATTACTCGATAATTTATTGCCAGCTGGTAGTTGACTTCCTTGTGATCGTTTTAAAAGTGCCTTAACACGTAAAACGACTTCTCTTGGGCTGAATGGTTTAACAACATAATCATCAGCTCCCGCTTCAAAACCTTCAATCCGATCAGATTCCTCACCCTTAGCCGTTAACATCAAAATTGGCATTGATTTCGTTTTCCGAATTTCTTTACATACACTAATTCCATCTAAAGTTGGGAGCATTAAATCTAAAATGACTAAATCATAATTATTTTCTACTGCAAGTGCAACGCCGTCTTCACCATTGCTAGCCTCAACGGTTTCAAACCCATCACGTTCTAGATACATTTTTAACAATCTTCTAATTCGTTCCTCATCTTCAATGATTAAAATTGTTTGTTCGTCATGCATCATCGTTACCCCTCTCAATACAATCCATTTTCCCACAACAACATAATTGTCGATCAAACTACATATTTCGCAACAAGGTGCTAAAACGATTCATTGTTAATCAATGAATCATTAATCATTTTAGTTTTCTGAACGGTTTTGCGTCGCTTCTTGTTTTAATTTATGAACTTCTTCTTTCGTTAGTTCTCGGTAATCGCCTGCCTGTAGCCCCGTTAAATCTAAGAAGCTATATCTTTCCCTTTTTAGCTTAACAATTGGGAAATCAATTTCTTCAAACATTCGCCGGACTTGTCGGTTTTTTCCTTCATTTAACGTCACTTCAACAACAGCAGTATTCTTTTGTTTTGTTGCTGATAAAATCCGAACACTTTTTGCTTTTAAAACTTCACCTTTCGATTGAATACCTTTTCTCAAAAGTGTCAATGCTGATTTTGATGGAATACCTTTAACTTTTGCAACATACACTTTATCAATTTCATGACGTGGATGCATGAGTAGCTGAGCAAATTCACCATCGTTCGTTAATAAAATTAAACCTGACGTATTGTAGTCAAGTCGACCAATCGGATACACACGTTTATCTAAATCCGGAACAAGTTCGGTAACTACTTTCCGACCTTTATCATCTTTGACACTCGAAATATACGTTCTTGGCTTGTAAACAAGATAATAAACATGTGATTCTTTCTCAATCGGGACTGAATCGACTTCGATTTGATCATTTCGATTGACCTTTGTTCCTAAAGTTTTCACTACTTTTCCATTAACTTTGACTCTACCTTCAACAATCAATTGTTCTGCTTTTCGTCTGGAAGTAATTCCGCTATGGGCAATCACTTTTTGTAATCGTTCGTTATTCAATGACATTTAATTCACCAATTCCTACTATAGTTTACGTACTTATTATTTATTTTGACAGATAAACCTCTACAACACAACTACTCTCTGTTAAAGATTCATCTTAACCAAATAAAAACGTAATAATTGTAATTGCAGTTATTATACCAATAAGGTCAGTAAGTAGTCCAACTTTTAAAGCATCACCAATTTTTTTAATTCCCACTGAACCGAAGTAAACAGTGATGACATATAGCGTTGTATCCGAACTTCCTTGCAATGTTGAAGCGAGTCGTCCAATAAAGGAATCGGGTCCAAACGATCTCAACAAATCAGAAGTGACCGCTAAAGCTGCCGTACCGGAAATTGGTTTCGTTAGCGCCAACGGGACGATTTCACTCGGCACATGAATCGCCGTTAATAATGGGTCAATTAATTCAATTAAATAATCTAAAACTCCTGAACTTCGAAAAATGGAAATGGATACAAGCATGCCTAATAAATGTGGTAACAGAGAAATGGCCATTGATAACCCCTCTTTACCACCTTCAACAAACAAGTCATATGTCGGTAATCGTTTGTACGTACCAATAGACAAAACGATTAAAACAAACAACGGAATCGCAATTAAACTAATCAGTGAAATAAGCTCAATCATTTTTTTGCCTCATTTTTTTAAGATAAAAGATCCGATCGATGATGATTGCAACTATAGTAGTAATCGTTGAAACGATGATCGTTCCAGCAACCGTTTCAGTAGGAGCTATTGAGCCGTATTGAATCCGAAGTGCGATCACTGTCGTCGGAATCAAAGTTAAACCAGCCGTATTAATTACTAAAAATGTCACCATCGAACGAGAAGCATGTTCAGAATTTTCGAGTTGCTTCATTTCCTTCATCGCTTTCAAACCAAGTGGTGTGGCGGCATTTCCTAACCCAAAGATGTTGGCAATAAAATTAGAAGTAATATACGCCATCACCGGATGATCTTTAGGTAAATCAGGAAATAATTTAGATACTACAGGTTTAAAAAAACGACTTAACGCCGACAGAATATTCGCTTTCTCAGCGATCTTCATAATCCCTAACCAAAAAATTAAAATGCTCGTTAAGCCAATTACCAGTTGAATTGCTTCGTTTGCACTTGAAAAAATTGCTTCATTGACAGCACTAATTGTACCGTTAAAGAGCGCAAAAACAATCCCGATTATTGCTAATCCTGCCCAAATAAAATGTACCATTTATAATCCCACCATTTTTTTAAGATAATAATATACTGACTCGATAAATGTTGGTTGATTGTCATCATTAATTTCTGCATAAGTAACTAAATCTAGTTGTCCTGCTTGTTCAAAACCCCATTCATAGAGTCGCATATGATCAAACCAATCATTCGGATCATTAATTGTCACAGCAATTAATTGTGTTTCGTCTTTTTCGGCAACTGACACGAGCGTTCTGCCAGCAGCTTTGGTATAACCTGTCTTTCCGCCAATCGTGTACTGATAGTAATTTGTTAGTAATTTATTTTTATTATGCCAATGATACGTTCGTGATTCAGATAAGTAAGTTTTCGTTTGATTAATTTCGGCAAAAGTAGCATTTTCCATGGCATAGCGCATTAATCGAGCAATATCTTTTGACGTTGAGTAATGGTCTTTAGCATCAAGCCCATGAGGATTAGCAAAACTGGATTGCTCTAGCCCAAGCCATGTTGCTTTTTCGTTCATTAAGTAAACAAACCCTTCAACACTTCCACCTATATGCTCTGCGATCGCAATTGCCGCATCATTTCCTGACCTGAGCATGAGCCCGTACAGTAAGTCTTCTAATGACATCCATTCATTCTCAATCAAATAGATTGATGAACCTTCTGCTAAAACGGCTTCTTGGCTGATCTTGACTTTGTCTTTCAAGTTGCCATGCTCAATCGCAATAATCGCTGTCATCACTTTAGTGATACTTGCAATCAACTGTGGAATATCCGCATTTTTTTTCATAAAGAATGATCCCACTTTCTTGATCAATTAAGATTGCTTGTTCTGCTGAAACCATTGGCTTAGCCTCAACTGGTTTTACGTTAATAATAGAAGCAAAAATGATCAAAATAGCTAGTCCTACTTGATTATAAATTTGTTTTTTCATAAGACACCTTCTTTATTCAAGCAAAATGTTGTTCACTTAAAGCTATGCGAATGAATAAACTGATATGCTTTAAATATTGTAACTGCGCTATTACTACTGGTATATTTAAATTGCTTTGTTGTTGCTAAAGCAAAGTAGCGAATGGAGCAAAATTAACACTTCGTTCTAAGATTATTACCTAAATAAAAAAGTGATTCAAACCTTTAATGGGTCGAATCACTTTCTATATTATTCATCTGTTAACTTATCAAAATACAAACTTGCTTCTTCACTTACGTCGTCTTCATCAATTTGCTCATTTAACGGCGGCAATTCATCAATTGAACGCAGACCGAAATACGTTAAAAAGTCTAACGTTGTACCGAACATCATTGGACGGCCAATCGTATTTTTCCGTCCGACCTCTTCAATTAAACCACGTGAAAGGATTGTTTGAATCGGACGATCGCTTTTAACACCTCTAATTTCCTCAATCTCTGTTCGGGTGATCGGTTGATTATAAGCAACGATTGCTAATGTTTCTAAACTTGCTTGAGTTAATTTTGATGTATGAGCGTTTGTTCGTAATTTTCGAAAATAGTCGCTATGTTCTGGTTTTGAGGCTAAATAGTAATGCTTTTCTGATTCAAGCATTTGCATCCCTCGAGAAGCATTTTCATAGTCATATTTTAATTCATTTAATATATGTTCAATCGTATCTTCATCTAATTCAGTAATGACTGCCATTTGCTTAGCTGTTAATCCATCGGAACCTGAGACAAATAATAAACCTTCTACAACCGCTTTATATTGACTTAAATCCAATCTTGATTACCTCCATTTATGTAAAATCAATTGATCAAATGTCCGCTCTTGCTCACAATAGATTAGTTTCTGTTTCATTAACTCAAGCATCGCCATAAATGTAACAATGATATGCGATTTTGAGTAGTAAGGAAATAACGTTTCAAAAGGAACGCCGTTATCACTTAGCTCAACAATTTCTAAAACCTCTTCCATTCGCTGTTGGATCGGTATCTCAATTTTTTCAATCGTCGTTGTCATTGGTTGGCTCCATTTTTTACGATTAAAAACAGCTTGCATTGCCTCTAACATATCGTAAATTGAGGCAGTATTTTCTTTAATTGGTGGTTTAATTTTTTCGGTTTCTTTAATCATTTCAGGAGATCTTGTAAAACTTTCTTTTTCTTCCCCTTCAATTTCTTTTAATTGCTCAGCTGCATCCTTATATTTTCGATATTCGATTAATCGAGCGACAAGCTCCGCTCTAGGATCATCTTCTTCATAATCGTCTTCATCCGTTATTTCTTGATTTGGTAAAAGCATTTCGCTTTTAATCGCAAGTAAAGTAGCGGCCATAACTAAAAACTCACTTGCCACATTTAAATCAAGCTTTTGCATCGTTTCAATGTATTCTAGATATTGAGTTGTGATTAACGCAACAGGAATATCATAAATATCAATTTCGTATTGTTTGATTAAATGGAGTAATAAATCCAGTGGTCCTTCAAAACCATCAATTTTAACTTGATAAGATTCAATCATAAGGCGCGCCCCTTCACAAAGTATCACTAAACTATTGATTATTATAACACATTATCATTTAGCATTACTTTAAAAACAAGGAAATAAAATGAATTTTACTTTACAAATAATTTACATTTAATTAGTTCAAAACTCGAAATCAGTAACATCGGACAATTTTTGATCTTAATGACTAAAATTTATTCAATGTAGGGCTTACTTCGGACAAATTTCAATGTAAATTATTAAAATTTGTCCGATCCTTAAGAAATTAAACAAACATGATCAATTTGCTTTATAATGATTTGTTAGCGTTTTTGTTCAATCTAAATAATTATCAAATTCATGAAAATAAAAAAGAGAGTTATTTCTCCGGGCTTCGGAAAAATAACTCTTAGCATAATCACGTTGTCTAGGATTGATTAATTACACTTGCTTAAAAATGATTGTGTCAGTTCGTTCGCAACGACTTCAAGCTTGCCATGATAAATCTCGCGAACTTCTTGGATCATTTTTTGTCCAATCCCTTGCTCTCGATGTGATGGATTAACAGAAATATGCTGTACAACGACTTGACCATTTGCTTCATTCACTACTACACCAATGGCACCTAATACATCATCATTTTCTCTCCATAAATAAAGTTGCCAGTTCTCATTTTCTTCGTATGCTTTCATTGTAATTGTTAATTTCTTAACATCTTTCTCTTCAGGCATAAAAGATAATAGACCCATTGCAATCTTTTCCATCGATTTTTTATATCGGATTAACATAATTACCCCTTTACTAGATCACTAAATCATGACCTCTAAAATATACTATTTATTCACTAATATCATATTCATTAGTCATAAAATTGTTAAACTTCTGCTACTACTACCGACTTCATAACGTCGCCCTGTTTAATCCTTAAAACGATATCCATCCCCTCAGTTACTTGACCAAACACCGTATGAACACCATCTAAATGTGGTTGTGGTTCATGAACGAGGAAGAATTGGCTTCCACCTGTATCTTTACCTGCATGTGCCATTGATAATGACCCTGCTACGTGCTTATGCGGGTTACCTTCAGTCTCACATTTGATTGAGTAGCCTGGGCCACCAGCTCCCGTACCAGTCGGATCGCCACCTTGTGCTACGAAACCTGGAATAACTCGGTGGAAAGTAACACCATCATAAAACTTTTCATTCGCTAATTTTTCAAAGTTTGCTACTGTACCTGGTGCAGCTTCCTCATATAATTCAATAATAATTTTTTCACCATTTTCAAAAGTGATTGTTGCTTGTTTTGTCATATTATTTCCTCCATCTTCTATTCATATGATAAGTCATAGCGTGAAACGTCTTGGTATGCTTCTCTTTCCACAACTAATTTATCTTTACCGTCCTCAACAAATACGACAGCTGGTTTAGCGAACCGGTTATAGTGACTTGCCATCGAATAACCATATGCTCCTGTGCTAAACACTGCTAGTATATCACCAGCATCTACTTCTGGCAATCTTAAATCCCAGATTAGCATATCACCAGATTCACAACACTTGCCAGCAATTGAACCTTCGTACGTCTTTGGAGCGTTAACTTTATTAGCTATGATCGCATCATATTTCGCGTCATATAAAGCAGGGCGAATATTATCTGTCATCCCACCATCTACCGAAATATAATTACGTACGTTAGGGATTTCTTTCTTTGAACCAACCTCATAAAGCGTGATCCCCGCATTTCCTACAATTGCACGACCTGGTTCAATCCATATCTCTGGGAACTCCATTTGATAGGCATTAGCTTGTGCCTTAATTTCTTCTACAAGAGCAGTTACATAGTCTTCAAGTGGTAGTGGTTGATCTTCATCTGTATAACGAATTCCGAATCCGCCCCCAACGTTTAAAACATCTGGATCAAACTGATAATTTATTTTCCAGTCATTCATAAGCTCGAATAACCGTTTGACCGCTAAAACAAAACCTTCAGTTTCAAAAATTTGCGAACCGATATGACAATGTAGTCCTTTAAGTTGGATCTGATCTGATTTTAATAAACGTTTAAAAGCTTCTTCAGCTTGTCCACTATTTATATCAAAACCAAATTTCGAGTCTTCATTACCCGTTAGTATGTAATCATGGGTATGTGCTTCAATACCTGGTGTGACACGGATCAATACATCCATCTTTTGATTGGCTTCAGTCAATAATTGATCAAGTAATTCAATTTCATAAAAATTATCAATTACAATACAGCCGATTTTATTTTCAATGGCCATTTTCAATTCTGCATGGCTTTTATTATTTCCATGTAAATGAATTTTTTCAACCGGAAAGTCTGCTTTCAGTGCCGTATAAAGCTCACCTTGTGAGACGACATCTAAACTTAATCCTTCTTGTTTAGCAACTTGTAGCATCGCCACGGATGAAAAAGCTTTACTCGCATAAGCAACTTGTGCTTTTACACCTAACTTCTCAAACTGATTGACAAATGAACGTGCATTTGCCCGAATTCGATTGACATCATAAACATATAAAGGAGTACCATATTTCTTTGCTAAATCAATTGTATCTATGCCCCCAAAAATAAGGTGGTCTTTTTCATTAGTCTTAATTTGTTCGTTCACCTTATGCCCCCCTAATTTAGCTCAACACCAACCTAATTTACATTATCTCGTCTTGATCAAGTAGCAACTAATAATGTAAAAATAAACATCCCTTTAGAGAGATATTGATAATATACCTAATAAAGGGATGTTATTTTAGTTTAGCTTGTTTGCTAATTTCTCATCTACATCTGACAAGTGATTTTGAAGTAAATGTCTCAGTAAACGGTTCTTTTTAATAAAATTAATTTACCACATGTCTTAGTTGGAATCAACTTTAAGGGCATATTTAGTCAACTTTTTGTTTTACTTGCGTGATACTTGGGCGTGTTTCTTTCGCTGGTACACTATAACGAATCAAAATTTGGCGTAAAGCGCGAAAGTTGAATGGAATAAACGGCCATAAATATGGTGTATTAAAAGATTTAACACTTGCCAATGCTAAAATATAAAATGTTGATGCGACAACAAAACCTGGTAGACTAAAAGCAAAGGTTGCCAAAACGATCATGATTCTAGCAAGTTTGTTAGCAATACTTAATTCATAACTTGGTGTGGCATATGACCCTACTGCAGCAACCGATACGTACAGAATAACTTCTCCTGTAAACAGTCCCGCTTCAATCGCAATGTCACCAATTAATACAGCTGCAATCAACCCCATTGCTGTTGATAATGGTGTTGGTGTATGAATTGCCGCCATTCGCAACAGCTCAACACCTACATCTGCAAGGATAATTTGTAAAAACAAAGGTACGTTTCCTGTATTCTCATTTGGACCAATAAATTCTAACGCTTCTGGTAATAACCCCTGCTCAATCGAAAGCAAATACCAAAATGGTAAAATAAATATCGAGGTAATGATCCCGAGAAATCGAATCCACCTAACAAAGGTACCTGATGCTGGTGTTTGTCGGTACTCTTCTGCATGTTGAACATGATGAAATAGGGTTGTCGGTGTAATAATCATACTTGGCGACGTATCAACCATAATAATAACGTGACCTTCAAAAATCCAACAAACTTGAAATTGTCGCATTTCTTTCTTTAGGTGTTTCTGCTCCCATCACAACAGCAATTAAACGCATATCATCCTTCGATGCAGTTGCTGTTAAACAATATTTAGCTTCCTGAGTGAAGCCAGTCTTTAAGCCATCAACACCTGGATAAAATTTTACGAGTCGATTTGTATTAACTAGCCAAAATTCGTCTTCAGTATCTTTTCTTAAATAATCTTCATAGATTGATGTATAGTCAGTAATAAATTGATATCTTAATAGAGCTCTTGCAATCATCGCCATATCATAAGCAGATGAGTAGTGATTTTCTGCTGGTAAGCCCGTTGTATTTTGAAATTGTGTTTCTTCTAATCCCAAATCTGTTAGTCTTTGATTCATCACTTGAATAAAAGCCTGTTCGCTACCGTATACATATTCCGCTAGAGCAACACTCGCATCATTTGCTGAAGCTATGGCGACAGCCTTTAATAAATCATCAACAGTCATCTCTTCATTTGGTTCCAAGAAAATTTGCGATCCACCCATCGAGGCCGCATTTTCACTAATGACAACTGTATCGTTTAATCCAATCCGTCCTTCTTCAATTGCTTCAGCAATAAGTAGCATCGTCATCATTTTTGTCATGCTTGCAGGGGGGAGCGATTGATTGCTATTATTCTCATACAAAACTTCACCTGTATCTTGTTCAATTAAAATGACACTTTTCCCTTTTAGCTCTAAATCAGGTTGTCTTTCTTCGGCTGATAGATTGATTGGTCGGATTAAGAACATCATCATGCAGAAGAACAATATTATTCGTTTCATCATTCAAGCCTCCTAAATATTAATAGTTCCATTTTTGCCAAGTTTGAGCTTTTTTATAACAAAAAAACATCAAGAACTTAAGTTCTTGATGTTTTATCAGGCACGTGGGTGGTGTTGGCCATAGATATCTTTTAATCTTTTTCTTGAAATATGTGTGTATATTTGTGTTGTTGAAATATCTGCATGACCAAGCATTTCCTGGACAGCACGTAGGTCTGCACCGTTTTCTAACAAATGTGTTGCAAATGAATGTCTGAGCATGTGCGGTGTAATGTTCTTTTTAATTTGTTTGTCTCGAGCAATCGACTTTAAGATTTTCCAAAAGCCTTGTCTCGTTAAAGGGCGTCCATGTTGATTGACAAACAATGCATCCGTTGCTTGGCCTTTAACTAAAAATTCACGAGCAGTATCAAGATAGTACTCAATCGCATCTTTAGCTAAATCTCCTAATGGTACAATTCTTTCTTTACCTCCCTTACCAAAGCACCGAATAAAGCCCATCATCAAATGTAGGTCACTCATTGTTAAGTCTATTAATTCAGATACTCTCAGTCCTGTTGCGTAGAGCGTTTCAACCATCGCTTTATTCCTCGTCGATAGTGGATCAACCGTTTCAATCGATAATAGTTGATCGACTTCTTCCGCCGACAAAACCTTTGGTAGAGTTCTCGTCTTTTTAGGTGACTCAATATGAATCGTCGGGTCTTTTGAAACAATTCGATCCATCACTAAGAATTGATGAAATTTCCTTAACGTCGAAATTGTTCGAGCAATCGTTGTTGATTTCGCCCCTTGATCATTCATGTGATATAAAAAATGAGTAATAACAGTATGATCGACTACTTGCCAACTGTTTATTTGTCCGACATCATGCAAATAATTAAGATACTTAGTCAAATCGCGCCGATATGCTTCAAGTGTATTGTCTGCAAGACCACGCTCAATTTGAATGTAATGAATAAAATCTTCTATCGCAAACTTCATCCTTCCACCCCTCTATTTAGTTTAAGAAAAACTTAAATAAGTTTACTTGTTCTGCGGCCTTTTCAGGTTCAATATGTCTTAACTGCTGTTGATATTCATTTCTCATCATGCTAACGCCATATAAAAAGATTGAAAAAGTAATTAAAAAAATAATGACAACTTTTATCATCTCGGTGATGATTTGTTTTAACTTAACCATGTTAGCTCGTCCCTTCTACTTACATACTAAAACCATTATTGTTCTAGTACCTATTTTAAACAGGAAAAGCTAACATTAAACATTAAATGATTAAAGGAGCTATTACAATTAACAGCTCCTAGATTTAATTTAAAGACGATTCAGTTTTAATCTTGCTTAGGTTGGCAATCGCGACAGATACCATGGAATGTTAATCGGTGATCCTTAACTTGAAAGCCCCAGCCTTCTTCAACAATTAATTCAACCTCTTCTAATAGGTCTTCAACAATTTCTTCAACAGTGCCACATTCCATACAAACAAGGTGATGATGAAAGTGGGCGGCACCTTCTTTTCTCAAATCATATCGTGACACACCGTCACCAAAATTAATTTTATCAACTATTTTTAATTCTGATAGTAATTCTAAAGTTCGATAGACGGTTGCTAAGCCAATTTCTGGTGCCTTTTCTTTTACAAGCAAGTAAATATCTTCTGCACTTAAATGATCTTCCTCACGTTCAAGTAACACCCGAACGGTTGCTTCGCGTTGAGGAGTTAATTTGTAACTTTGAGCATGTAATTGTTTTTTGATCCGTTCAATCCGATGTTCCATGACGGAACCCCCCTCCCACTTTCTCAATTATAAGCAGAGAGTGAGAAACTGTCAATTACAATTATTATAATTTGAAAATAAGTTTTAACTATCATCATAAGAATCTTTCTTAATTGATAAGTTGTCTAACTAACGGTAAATAATAACCAATTAAATAACCTTCAATTAATGCCGCCAACAAACAAAAACCAAACAAAACGACAAAAACAATTAAATACTGGCTAACCGGTTCTACTGTAAACCGAATAAAGCGTCGACCTGAAAGTTTTTTTAATAATTGACCGGAAAAGATCATAGCAATCGTAGCAGCAAACAAATAAACAGGGATAACAATTAAGTTTTGCGGTAGAATGGCTGCGCTAATGAATAATAAGCCGCTAAAACCATACTGATAGACAAAAAAACCGACTGAAAAACCGATAAAAGTTCCTTTAATGAATATCGTAACCCAAATAATTGGTAATCCAATAATTGATAAGCCTAAAAGCAAGAAAATAATTAAATATTGTAAATGTGAGAATAACGCAGATTTAAATAAATCAAAATGATTCAGAATTTCTTGTTGATCAATTCTGGAAAAATATTGATTTAAATAAAATAGTAAATCTTGTTTCTGAGTAAAGTGCATTGATACAACAATCATTGCACCAAAAATAAGCCCAACTATAAATAAAATCATAATAAATAGATAACTTAATTGATTCGTTTCGATATGTTTTGTAATTTCTCTTTGATAATTCGTTTTCATCGTCTCCACCACCACACATTCTTTAATGTTGTTATCGTGAAAATATCAATAACTATACTAAAAAATATGAAATGATAGAGTAAAATAGAACTGAAAATTTCTATTCACTTATTTTACCATACTTACCTCCCCCACCGGTTTGAATATTGATCTTGCCAGATCGGTCTGGACTGTCGGGACATGACAATCAACAATTCCAATCAAATCAAGACCTTTATGTCGACTTGCTTCAATTAAAATATTTGTTAAAGTTAAATTTTTTGAACCAGTAATTTTAACCGGTCGATTTGCTTGATCACGACCAATATGGATGTGCAAATCCGCATAAAATTCTGTTAACATTAAAATGTTCCTTTATCGTTTCGTAATTTTAAGTATTGAATGGCATAACTCGTCTTTAGATCATGAATCCTTTGTGACTTTTCAAATCCTGCCAATTCTTCTAGTGTATATTCAAACACTTCAACAAATTCATCATCATCGGCTTGAAGCCCATTCTCTACAGCCGTTAACTGGTCAGCAAGATAGAAATACAAAATTTCATTTGCAAACCCTGGTGACGTATAAGATGAAGTTAAATAAGTGATCCGATTTGCTCGATAGCCAGTTTCTTCTTCTAATTCTCGTTTAGCAGTTTCAACTGGATTCTCACCCGGTTCAAGCTTTCCAGCTGGAATTTCTAACAAGCTTTTTTCTAATGGTTTACGATATTGTTCCACAACAACGATTTTACCCTCATCTGTTATAGCAATAATCGCAACTGCACCAGGGTGGTTGACAATTTCTCGTGTTGATTCTGTTCCGTCTGGTAAGACGACGGTATCTACAGATAAATCAATCATCCTACCAGTAAAAATCTGTTCAGTTTTTATCGTTTTTTCTTCAAATTTTTTCATCAGCTAATCCTTTCAACTCATTATTTTATTTTTTATTAAATTGTTGGTTTAGTAATTTTTCAATCAGGGTTGGGAATTGATGGTGTAATTTTGCACCAATAGCCATCCACCAAGGTAAATTAATCTCTCGTTTACGTTTAAATAGATTTTTGATGATTGCATTTGCGACTTGATCTGCTGTCAGCATATAACGTGCAACCGACTTTTGATAGCCACCATCAGGATCGGCTTGTTTAAAAAAGTTCGTTTTGACAGGACCTAAATTGACGGTCGTAATCAGTAAATCTTTCGTTTCAATTTCTAGTCGCACTGCATTTGTATAAGCAATCAATGCGCTCTTTGTCGCACTGTAAACAGCAGCTTTCGGTGTTGCCATTTTACCTGCCATTGAGCCAATATTGATAATATGTCCAAATGTTTGAGTTTGAAAAAATGGGATCATTACTTTTAGCGATTCAATTACAGCATAGACATTTAGCTTGAACATTCGATCGATATCATTTGTTTGAGTCAAATGTGCAGATTCGAAAATACCAAGCCCTGCATTATTAACCCAGATTATTCACAGTCCCACCACAAACCCTTAAGAAACTGTATCAAATCAATTAAAAATAACCAATCGATCTTTCACTAATTAAGTGAAAAGGAGCCCGATCTTTGATATTGTATAAGTGTCTA
>DUPD01000081.1 GCA_012838505.1 Bacilli bacterium
ATAACAAACATCAAGAAACCGATACAAGTTCGATTCACTTGATGTGCTCAGTATACCAAAGGTGGTGATCAATCACAATAAGCAATCTAAAATTTACAAAAAAATAAGATAAAATGAAATTCTGATGCCTTTTTTTCATTTTATCCAGATAACTAAATGGTAAAATTTAACTCACAGTTTGAGCAAGTAATATGCATTTAAATAAATTTACTCTTCATAGCTCTATAAAATAAAACAACTTTGACCTAGCCATTACCAATATTATATAATGAAGTGTATGATTTGAATAAAAGAGGTGAAATCAATGCTTGACAAATTAGCAGGTCTAGAAGAACGATACGAAAAATTAAATGAATTATTAAGTGACCCTGATGTCATTAGTGACCCGAACAAACTTCGTGAATACTCGAAAGAACAATCTGATTTACAAGATATTGTTGATACTTACCGTGAATATAAAGATATTAGTGAACAAATAGACGGCGCAAAAGAGATGCAGCAAGAAGAAACAGATGCAGAGATGAAGGAAATGATTCAACTTGAGCTTGAAGAACTTGAACCACAAATCCCTGAGCTTGAAGAAAAGTTAAAAATTCTCCTATTGCCGAAAGATCCGAATGATGATCGAAACGTTATTATGGAAATCCGTGGTGCAGCGGGTGGTGATGAAGCGGCCCTTTTTGCAGGTGATTTATTTAGAATGTATCACCGTTTTGCTGAAGCTGAAGGTTGGAAAATCGAAATTATGGAAGCGAGCTCGACAGGTGTCGGCGGTTACAAGGAAATCATTTTTATGATTAATGGGAAAGGTGCCTATTCAAAACTTAAATACGAAAATGGCGCGCACCGTGTCCAACGTGTTCCTGAGACTGAATCAGGTGGCCGAATTCATACGTCAACCGCAACCGTCGTCGCACTCCCAGAAGCAGAAGATGTTGAAGTCGATATCCATGAAAAAGATATCCGCGTTGACACATTTGCTTCATCAGGCCCGGGTGGTCAGAGTGTTAACACGACGATGTCTGCTGTCCGCTTAACACATGAGCCGACTGGAATCGTCGTTTCAATGCAAGATGAAAAGTCGCAAATTAAAAACAAAGAAAAAGCGATGAAAATTTTGCGTGCGCGTATTTATGATATGTACCAACAAGAAGCACAAGCAGAATATGATCAAAACCGGAAATCGGCTGTCGGTACAGGTGACCGTTCTGAGCGAATCCGGACGTACAACTTCCCACAAAACCGTGTCACCGATCACCGCATCGGTCTGACGATTCAAAAATTGGATCAAATTTTAGAAGGGAAGCTCGCTGAGATCATTGATGCGCTTGTTATTGAAGAACAAGCCCATAAAATGGAGCACATCGGTGACTAAGATGAACAAGACAATCCAAGAAGTCCTTCACAGGGCTTCTGTTTTTTTAGAGCAACATGGACGCGAACCAAAAGTCGCTGAGCTCCTCTTGCTTCATCATACCAATTTTACCAAAACAGAACTGATCTTGAATATGCGCGAACCGATCGATCCCGTAATTCACAAAAAATTCCGTGCCGATCTCGAAACGCACGCAACAACAGGCAAACCGGTCCAACACTTAACAGGCACAGAACATTTTTACGGACGCCAGTTCACAGTCAATGAACACGTGCTAATCCCACGCCCAGAAACAGAAGAACTCGTGCAACTGATCCTAGCAAAAACGCAAACAGAACCGCGTCCACTCAAGCTACTCGACATCGGCACAGGCAGTGGCGTGATCCCGATCACACTGAAGAAAGAAGACCCGACGCTGACGATTCAGGCGAGCGATATTTCCGAACAAGCGCTCACCGTCGCCAAGCAAAACGCAGTCAATCTCAAGGCGGACGTCGTCTTCCATCAAAGTGATTTTTTGCAAAAATGGCTTGGTTCGGGTCAGCAGTTTGACCTGATTGTCTCGAACCCACCGTACATTGCATGGGAAGAACAGAGCACCTTATCGGACACCGTGAAAAATTTTGATCCGGAGCTGGCACTATTTGCTGACGAGCAAGGTTTGGCCGCATACAAAACAATTATTGAGCAAGCAAAATCAGTGCTCAAACCGACTGGCGCGCTTGCGTTTGAAATCGGACATCAACAAGCTGAAGCCGTCAAAAGCCTGATTCAGTCAGCTTTTCCGACGAGCAAAGTTGAAGTGATCCAAGATATTAACAAAAAAGATCGGATCATTTTCGCAAACTGCTAGTTTAAAAGATTCCCCTTCTGGTGATACTAGTCGTATGATCAATTTTCGGAGGGGAAACGAAATGAAACAGCTGATTCAAGCACTAATTATATGCCTACTTTTACTGACAAATCAACCTCGAACTGACACTTATCAAGTCATTCCAGATGAGGCGATTAGACTGAGAATTTTAGCAGAGAGTGACGATCCGAGAGATCAACAATTAAAATATGCGATTCGTGATGCGGTCAACGCAGAAATTACCGATTGGGTTGAAGAGCTGACGAGTATCGAGCAAGCACGCGAAAAAATTCAGTCACGTCTCGATCAAATTGATCAAATTGTCGCGACCACATTACGCGCACATGGCTCAACAATTGACTACACTGTTGACTACAATCCGGAAGTTTTATTTCCCGCTAAGCTATATGATCGCTACGTTTATCCAGCTGGAGAATATGAAGCAATTTTAATTACGTTAGGTGAAGGGGAAGGTTCGAACTGGTGGTGTGTCTTATTTCCACCATTATGCTTTCTTGACTTTTCAGCTGGAACGACTGTCGCAACCGACGAGGAAGAAACAGCTGATGAAGCACCAAAAATTTCGTTCTTTTTTCTCGAATGGTTCAAGTAATCTATCATGAATGATTGCTAACTTTCATAGACTAAACTAGAAAACGATGAGAGGGAGCGATTGAGATGCGATTGACCCAACTGCAAGCAGAAGAAAGCGTAAATGAATTACCATTTCAAGATCTAATTAATCAAAATCTAACCGATTCTGTGACGTATTTAATCAAGCATCAAGAACGAATCATTGGCTTTGTCGAAGTCGAACAATTAGAAAAGGGCACATACAAATTAACAAAATTTGTTGTGACTAAACTCGATCATTCAGAGTAATTGATCGAAATTTTTTATCACATTCTCGAAAAGGTCGACCGGCAAGATGCCGATCATTTGCTCGTCGAAACGAAAGAAGAGCCGCTAATTGAGCTATTAAATTTGCTTGGTTTTAAGCGTTGGACGACTGCGACAGACACGTTAGGCTATCGCTACAGTTAGCAACAACTTATGCACAGGCGGGTGTAAGTTATCCACCCACACTTGCACGACTTTTAATTTTACATGATTAAGAGTTTGTAAAGTTTTCTTAATCATTGATTTTGCTTAATTTTTGCCTATCTGGATTAGTTAATCACAGAAACGCCATCAAGGCATGGTTTAGAGACACATAATAACTAAAAAATAAGGCGAGTCAATTTTTTAATAAAACAATCACCAAAAACTGACTTGTGTAAATTTAAATTAACCGCTAAAATAGGCGCATGGTGAATTTAGCTTGTTAATAAGCTGTGGATAACTCTGTAAGATGAAGGAAGGACTCATTTATGTCAATGCAAACAGAATTTTTAATCTGGAATGAAGAGGCGACAGATCAGCTCGCTCAATATATTAAAGCGGGGGAAGTCGTCGCATTTCCGACTGAGACGGTCTATGGTCTCGGGGCAGATGCAACAAATCCTGAAGCGGTGGAGAAAATTTTTTCAGCTAAAGGACGGCCGGCTGATAACCCGCTCATCGTTCATGTTGTGAGCACTGAGCAGATCGCACGCTACGTGACAGAAATTTCGCCCGATGCGAAAAAATTAATCGAAGCTTTTATGCCCGGACCGTTAACTGTTGTGCTACCAAGTAACGGAAAAATCTCCGCTCAGGTGACGGCTGGTTTAGACACGATCGGTGTTCGCATTCCAGATCATCCGGCTGCACAAGAATTGATTAGAAAAGCTGGCTTGCCGATCGCGGCGCCGAGCGCGAACCTTTCCGGGAAACCGAGTCCGACGAGCGCAATCCATGTGTTTCAAGATTTAAATGGAAAAATCAAAGCGATTCTAGATGGCGGATCAACAGGTGTTGGCTTGGAATCGACAGTCGTTGATTGTACCGGGGATCAACCAGAAATTATTCGACCAGGTGGCGTGACTCAATTAGAGATCGAGGAAGTCCTTGGCTATCCGATCGAAATCACTAGCGTGGCGATTGCCGAACACGAACCGAAATCACCCGGAATGAAATATACTCACTATCAACCGGACGTGCCGTTAGTCTTAATCGATGGCGACAAAGATTTTTTTCAAGCAAAAATTGATCACTACCGAGCGAACGGGCAAAAGGTCGGTGTGTTGGCGAGCGAGGAACTAGCAACCACGCTTAGTGCTGACCAGATTCATATGTGTGGCACGATCGAAAATATCGCCACAATCGCAAACCAGCTTTACCAATCACTCAGAGCTTTTAAACAAACGGAAGTCGATCTTATTTTGGCGGAGGTTTTTCCGACAGATGGGCTTGGTCAAGCGATTATGAACCGCCTACACAAAGCCGCCGACCATATTGAATCACAAGAAAATGACAGGTGAATCACCGAGTCATTTTTTTATTTGGCCAAGCATAAACTTAAGTTAGCTCGTCTGCTTAAGGAGGATTTCCATGCTGCGCTCAATGCTCACACCGCTCATACTCTCAATTGTCGTCGCCTTTGATGCATTTTCGGTCTGCCTCGGCATCGGCCTCCGCCCACTCCGCTTGAAAAAAATCGCCACCATCGGCCTCTGGATCGGCTTCTTTCACATGCTCATTCCACTGCTCGGTATCCTGATCGGTAGCATCCTGATCGACCGAATCACACACCTCGCCGAACTACTCAGCGGTCTTTTACTATTCGGCATCGGCGCCTACTTCGTTTTTCAAACCTTCGCCGAACAAATCCGCCAAGCACCACCCAGAACATTAACGATCCCAGCAATCATTATGCTCGCATTATCAGTCAGCATCGATAGCTTTCCTGTCGGCATCAGCCTCGGCATGTCCGGCTTTCAAACAACGTTGGCAATCGCACTCTTCGGCAGTGTCTCGATGTGTGCCGCCTGGACAAGTCTACTCATCGCCAAAAAAGTCCAACGCAACATTGACCGTTCACTCACCTGGATCAGCGGCGCAATCCTCTGCCTAATCGGCCTGAAGATTATTTTTTATAGCTAATCATAGCGGTTGTTATCCGCACGATTCATCAGACTTCACTAAAAAATCTAGTTCTAATCCGAGGATCAGCTTTTCAGCGATCTCTTTTTTTCGTTAAAAACTCACCCTAATCATCAAAGACAACGCACTAAAATCGGTTTGCTCAACTTGGTTGAATCCCTCTGATATGATATGATTTAGAGGATTAAAAAAGCTAAGGGGAGAAATGATGAAGATACTATTTGTCTGCACAGGGAACACATGCAGAAGTCCGATGGCAGAAGCAATTTTTCAACAAAAATCAGATCTCAAAGTTCAATCGGCAGGAATCGCAGCGATAGCTGGCGAACCGACAAATCAAAAGGCAATCACCACACTTAAAGCAAACAAAATTGAGTTCAGTGGTGAATCACAACCGATCACGGATGATCTGATTAACTGGGCTGATTTAATTTTGACGATGACAAATCAACATAAACATGCGGTTGTGTCTCTTTTTCCAGCGGGCTTTGGCAAAACATATACACTAAAAGAGTATGTTAGTGACGAGGTTGAAGCGATTTGGCAAGCGCTTAAAGAGGCGCGCTTAAAAATTGAAGAAAAACGTGCCCTCGTTAACCAAGCACACGACCATGACCTAAGTACATTTTTCCAAGAAGAGCAAGATGAAATTGCTCGACTTGAAGAAAAGGTACCAAACTTAGATATCGCTGACCCGTTTGGCCAAGATGAAGCTGTCTATCAACAAGCATACGAAGAAATTGACCAAGCAATCGATAAATTAATCGAAAAGTTGCCAGAATAATGAGAAATTAACTATTAATTAAACTGAAAAATGAGTACAATAGACATAATGATATTTTACGAGGAGTGGAATGAAACATGAAAGTAATTGTAACAGCAGATCACGCTGGCTATGAACTAGGTCAAGAACTGAAGCCATTTTTAGAAGAACTTGGCGTAGAAGTAACTTATACAGGACCAAATACAGCAGATTCCGTCGATTTCTCTGACTACGGATTCCCAGCAGCTGAACTCGTCGCTAAAGGTGAATATGATCGTGGGATCGTCGTTTGTGGGACAGGGATTGGGATGTCAATTGCTGCTAACAAAGTTAAAGGGATCCGTTGTGCACTCGTTCATGACGTCTACACAGCACGCGTCACACGCGAACATAATAACTCCAACGTACTTGCGATGGGTGCGCGTGTCATTGGCATCGATCTTGCAAAAGAAATCGTTAAAACATGGATTGGCACAGACTTTGAAGGTGGCCGTCATCAGCGCCGAATCGACAAAGTTTCTGATTACGAAGCATAAATCACTTGTAAGTTAAAACTGGTCCTCACCGCAAAACGTAATCCTAGCAACTAGAAAAAAAGAGGTCCTAAAAAGTTGATTATTTAGTAGAGCAAATGCATCTACGATTAAATAATATTTTTACAAAAAAGGATTGAGGGGGAACGATTAAGATGAAATTTTTACCAGAACATGATCAAGAATTGTACCAAGCGATTGAGCAAGAAAGAACACGTCAACATGACAAGATTGAGCTGATTGCTTCAGAAAACTTTGTTTCACAAGCAGTGATGGAAGCACAAGGTTCAGTCTTAACGAACAAATATGCAGAAGGCTATCCAGGCAAACGCTACTACGGTGGCTGTGAGTATGTCGATATTGTAGAAGACCTCGCCCGCGATCGCGCGAAAGAAATATTTGGTGCTGAGCATGTGAACGTGCAACCACACTCTGGCGCACAAGCAAATATGGCCGTTTACTCTGCATTTCTAGAGCCAGGCGATACAGTGCTTGGAATGAATCTATCTCACGGTGGGCACTTGACTCACGGTAGCCCAGTTAACTTCAGTGGAAAACTGTATAACTTTGAAGAGTATGGTGTTGATCAAGAAACTGAGGTTCTCGATTATGATGCTGTTCGTGCAAAGGCACTTGAAATTAAGCCGAAAATGATTGTTGCAGGTGCAAGTGCATACCCACGCTTAATTGATTTTAAGAAATTCCGTGACATTGCTGAAGAAGTTGGCGCATACCTAATGGTTGATATGGCACACGTTGCCGGACTTGTCGCAACAGGCCATCACCCAGACCCAGTTCCTTACGCTGATTTTGTCACAACGACAACACACAAGACCCTACGCGGTCCACGTGGCGGAATGATTTTAACAAAAGAAAAATACGCGAAAAAGATTGATTCATCAGTATTCCCAGGCATGCAAGGTGGCCCATTAATGCACGTGATCGCTGCCAAAGCAACAGCATTTAAAGAAGCACTCGAGCCAAGCTTTAAAGATTACTCAGCACAAATTATTAAAAATTCACAAGCGTTTGCTGAGAGCCTCGAAGCAGAGGGCATCCGCCTCGTTTCTGGTGGCACGGATAACCATTTGCTACTTCTTGACGTTCGCACGCTTAACCTAACCGGAAAAGACGCTGAAAAAATTCTCGATGATATCGGGATCACAACAAATAAAAACACGATTCCATTTGATCCAGAGGGACCATTTACTACAAGTGGCGTCCGCGTCGGAACAGCTGCCGTGACAACACGCGGCTTTAAAGAAGCGGAACTAAAGGAAGTCGGCGCAATTATTGCCTTTACTTTAAAGAATCATCAAGACACAGCAAAACTTGAAGAAGCGAAACAACGAGTCAAAGCACTGACTGATCGTTTCCCAATCTATAATTAACTTGAAAAAAGTCGAAACCAGATTATTTGTGTTTCGACTTTTTCGTCTGATTAAATGATGAATCGATAAAATATCGCAACAACAGACAAACGTCACTTGAAAAAAGAATCGATTTTCTATATAATTTTAGAGATATATCTAATTCTAAAAGGAGTGATCGAACGTGAGTAATGTATTTGTACTGGATCATCCATTAATACAACACAAAATCACACATATTCGAAAAACAGACACAGGAACAAAAGAATTTCGCGAACTAGTCGATGAAGTTGCCGGCCTAATGGCATACGAAATCACACGCGACCTGCCTGTAACTGAAATCGAAATTGAAACACCTGTCGCAAAAACGAAATCAAACGTATTAAGCGGTAAGAAAATTGGGATCGTTCCTATTTTACGAGCAGGCTTAGGCATGGTTGATGGAGTTTTACGCCACATCCCAGCAGCAAGAGTCGGCCACGTCGGACTATACCGCGACCCTGAAACATTACAACCTGTCGAATATTATTTCAAAATGCCCAGCGACATTTCTGAGCGTGAATTAATCGTTGTTGACCCGATGCTTGCAACAGGTGGATCAGCTGTAGACGCGATCGATTCCTTGAAAAAGCGCGGCGCCAAACGCATTAAATTTGTTTGCCTAATCGCTGCCCCAGAAGGTGTCAAATACTTACAAGAAAAACACCCTGACGTCGACATTTACCTTGCACAAATTGACGAGAAACTCGACGAAAAAGGCTACATCGTTCCAGGACTAGGCGATGCAGGCGACCGCCTCTTCGGAACAAAATAAATCTAAACAGAAACTGCTTCTTTTATAGAGGCAGTTTTTTATTTTTCAAAAATGGTTCGCTGTGTATTGAGGAATTCGACGAACTTGAGAGCAAATCGCGTAACTTGAGAGCAAATCGTTGAACTTGAGAGCAAATCGCGTAACTTGAGAGCAAATCGCTGAACTTGAGAGCAAATCGCTGAACTTGAGAGCAAATCGCGTAACTTGAGAGCAATTCGTTGAACTTGAGAGCAAATCGCTGAACTTGAGAGCAAATCGCTGAACTTGAGAGCAAATCGTTGAACTTGAGAGCAAATCGCTGAACTTGAGAGCATTTCGTTGAACTTGAGAGCAAATCGCTCAACTTGAGAGCAAATCGCTCAACTTGAGAGCAATTCCTAGAATGTATTTTTTTTCACCAAACAAACCATACTACAATAAAAAAAGAGGTGGAACTAATGAGAAATAGTCTATTAATTATTCTTCTACTCATCGCGCTGCCACTCCCAACTAGCGCCCAACAACATCATACAACGAAAATACTACTCGAATTACATACTTCAGCAACCGACTTTGAAGAAGAACTTGCACGCTACTACCCATCAGTCACAATTCTCGAAAAATTCGACACCCTTTTTAACGGAATTGCGATTGAAGGACGCAAACACCAGCTCGATCGCATCGGTGAATTTGATGCGGTAAAGCAAGCATATCCGGTCACAACTTACACGGTGACACCTGAAAACATCCAATTACTCAATCAAGCCGACTTAGACTTGCCAGCACAACCGAAACACACCGACCAAACTTACACTGGAAAGGGAATCAAAATCGGCGTGATCGATACTGGCATCGACTATACCCACCCAGATCTCGCGCCCAACTTCAAAGGTGGCTACGATCTCGTTGATTTTGATGATGATCCGATGGAAACGACCCCTACTCAAGGAATCCCGACCCTCCACGGCACCCACGTCGCTGGAATCATCGGAGCGAATGGCACATTTCAAGGCGTCGCACCAGATGCTGAACTATACGGTTATCGCGCGCTCGGCCCTGGCGGCACTGGCACATCTGTTCAAGTTATCGCTGCTCTCGAAAAAGCAGTCACCGACGGAATGGACATCATCAATCTCTCGCTCGGCAACAATGTTAACGGGCCAGACTATCCGACTAGCTTAGCCGTCAACGAAGCGATCAAACACGGTGTCACGGTCGTCATCGCCAACGGAAACTCAGGCCCAGACGAATGGACGGTCGGCTCACCAGCTACCGCCACCGACGCGATCGCAGTCGGCGCATCAACCCAAATGTACCAAACACCGATCTTGACCGAACCAAAGCACAGCAAACAAATCGAATTCAGCCAAATTGCCAATACCCCGGACTGGACACTCACCCGAGATTATCCAATCGCAGACCACGGCTTAGGCACTGAGCCACTCCCGGATCTAACCGGAAAAATCGTCTTATTCCAACGTGGGGAGATCAGTTTTTATGAAAAACTCACCCAAGCTCAACAAGCGAATGCAGAAGCGGCAGTGATCTACAATGATTCCCCGGAGCCGATCGAAGCAGGTGTTGATGGCGAAATCGATTTACCGGCCGTCTTTATTTCACAAGCCGACGGTGAATGGCTCAAATCAGAAGTCGAAACGAATCCGACTGTTTGGCTCGAGACAACATATGAAATACATGAGAATAAAATTGCCAATTTTAGTTCGCGTGGTCCGGTTACCGCCAATTGGCAGATCAAGCCTGATCTCGTTGCACCTGGTGTTGATATCATCAGCACAGTTCCCGACGGCTACGCAAGCTTACAAGGAACGAGTATGGCTGCCCCCTATGTCGCTGGAGTACTCGCCGTTCTCAAACAAGCACACCCGACTTGGACACCAGCCCAATTAAAAGCAGCCCTGCTCACCCAAGCAACCCGACTATCAAATCAAGCGCCGATTGAGCAAGGGATGGGAGAAGTCAATTTAACTGAAAGTCTTCAAACGCCAGTTTTAATTGAAAATTCAACGATTAACTTTGGTCTAATTGATCAACGAATCAATGAGCAGATCCATCAATTAACGTTGACTAATCTAACGAACGATCCAATCAAGCTCGCATTCAAACGACCACAGATTAAACAGGGAATCAAATGGACGCTACCAATGACAACAATACTCGAACCGAACGAGCCAACGCCGATTGAAGTCAAACTATCGATTCGACCGCAACAACTTGAGACAGGAATCCATCAAGATTATTTAACTGTAACGATCGACGAAGAGAATTATGATTTACCGTATTTATTTATTAACCAAACAGCAGAGTTTCCCCAAATTGCTGGTTTTGAACTCGAGCAAAGTACGAAAGATGAGCAGATTTATCATCTTCGCCTTCAAGTTGCCGATCAGAGTGACTCACTAACTGTCGATCATTATGACCCAGTCACATTCGCGTATCTCGGTCAACTTTATTATGCAGATGGGATTGAAGCGGGACTACTTGAAACAGAAATCGACCTATCAGACAGTAAGCCGCTAAACCATTATTTAATTAACGTCACAATTGAATCAACTCATCAAACAACTTCTTTTCAACAACTGATCAAACACTAAAACTTTAACAATTGCACCAGCTATGTTAAAGTTTTTTTATAGCGTATTCCGACATCAACCGCTAATATTTCCCGGGAAATAACACAAATCGAAGGAGGGAAACAAATGCTACAAGACCTTGGAACACAAGCACTGATCAATATCGCTTCACACTTTATTTTTATTTTCATTACTTGGCAAGTCCTCGAGTCCGTCCGCTTAGACGAACTTTTCAAGAAAAACCGTATCGCAGAAGCCCGAATCGTGATCATTTTCCTCACAATCACAATCGGCTCAACCGTCAGTCATTTTTTCATTGACTTAATCAATTGGACACAACAAATATCATACTTGTTTTAACGACCCCAGTGATTTTTCCAACCGCGAAAAATCACAATCCCACCTCCTTTTTCAGAAAGCCTCACCAACCACAATCCCCGCCACAACAACAATCCAAGCCATCTATCCAACCTCAAACACAAAAAACAGGTTAACTTTTTTAGAAATCGGGAAGGTTATACTAAACCAATTTCATATCAACTATGTAATTTATGTCTAGTAATCGAAACAATCTTAAAGAGAGCTTATCAAGTGATTGGAACGGCGGGTGGCGACTCCAGCGGGAAAAGATCGAGTCCGAAGATCCAGTAAGAAGGCAGGCTAAAACCGTCACGTCCTGGGACTGCGATTACTCGTCCCACCGAAAACCCTTGTGACAACGCCTGCATGACCTACATCCTGTAGGCCCGAAAGCGTCCACCCAGAGTGGAAATCACGGGTATTTTCCCCAAATGAATAAAACCATTGCTCCTCGGTGATACTGACTACTAAAAAGAACTGAGGAGAAACCAATGAAAATAATGATTCATAGTTTACTTGTTTTAATGATGATTCAACTGATTATGCCGATGCCAACCAAAGTTGAAACACCATTAGACGAACTAATTCAATTTGCCGACCAACACGACTACCCAATTGAATTCGGTGAACTCACAATTAAAGAAACATTCACAACAAACGAAACTGAACAAATTAAACTCGCCCTGATCAGAGCAGGTTTTCAAAAAACAAATGAAGTCAATCAATACGAACGCAAGCTAAACGATGATCTACATGAAATAATCACAATCATCGATTCGATCGAGCAAGTCAATCAAGCCGTTAATTATCAGCTTTTAGGAAATGTTAACCTCATGAATCAAACCGATGATTATGCTGAAACTGTTAAATCACTTATTTCCACTATTTACACAACAGAAAAGAAACAATATGCTTGTTTAAAGATATCTAGTCATGATATGATGTTAAGTGGATATTTTTTTGCAGAAATCCAAAAAAACTTAAACTATCAAGAGATTGATAGAATTGAAGAGCCTGATCTAACAGTCATCTCAGGCTATACAACACAATTTAACCAACAGATACCTTATGGAAATGAACAAATGAACGTACAGATTTCAGTCAGACAAAGGTCGAATCAAGAAAAACAAATCATGATAGGCACACCTATCCTAATGACTGAATACTAATGATATATAGACTTTGAAATTTAGAGGAGAATGCATCTTGGAAAAAATAATCATTAAAGGTGGTAGCCGTTTATCCGGAACAGTTAAAGTTGCAGGAGCGAAAAACGCTGTTTTACCCGTAATCGCCGCAACACTGATGGCATCTACAGGTGTATCAAGAATCAATAACGTCCCTGCACTAGCAGATGTATACACAATAAAAGATGTTTTAAAACATATGAACGCAAATGTTAATTTAAAAGATAACCAACTAACCGTCAATGCGACTAATCAGTTACTTACAGAAGCACCATTAGAATACGTGACAAAAATGCGCGCATCGGTACTCGTGTTAGGACCACTGCTCGCTCGTTATGGCCATGCGAAAGTTGCCATGCCAGGCGGTTGTGCAATTGGATCACGTCCGATTGATTTACATTTAAAAGGCTTCGAAGCACTCGGAGCAAAAGTCCATGTTGGTAATGGCTATGTCGAAGCATATACAGACAAACCTTTGAAAGGTGCAAAGGTTTATTTGGATGTGCCTAGCGTTGGCGCAACAGAAAATATTATGATGGCTGCAACACTTGCACAAGGAAAGTCAATCATCGAAAACGCTGCGAAAGAACCTGAAATTGTTGATTTAGCAAACTTCCTCAATAAAATGGGCGCAAGAGTGATTGGCGCTGGAACAGAAACGATCAAAATCTACGGTGTTGACACACTAAAAGGTGCAGAACATACCGTTATTTCCGATCGAATCGAAGCAGGTACTTACATGGCTGCAGCTGCCCTAACGGCTGGAAATGTACTCGTTGAAGGTGCAGAAATTGACCACTGTCGCGCAATCGTGTCAAAACTTGAAGAAATGGGTGTCACAATTATCCCAGAACCAAATGGTATTCGTGTCATTGGACCTGAAAAACTGATCCCAGTTGATATTAAAACATTACCATATCCAGGTTTCCCAACCGATATGCAATCACAAATGATGACGCTGATGCTTAAAGCTGAAGGTACAAGTATCGTGACAGAAACTGTCTTTGAAAATCGGTTCATGCACGTCGAAGAATTTCGTCGCATGAATGCGAATATGAAAATTGAAGGTAGAAGTGTTGTCATCAAAGGTGACCGCGAACTACAAGGCGCAGAAGTGCAAGCAACTGACCTAAGAGCAGGTGCATCGCTTGTTTTACTCGGCCTAATTGCAGAAGGATACACGCGTGTGACTGAACTGAAGCACATCGACCGTGGCTATGTCGGCCTCGTCGAAAACTTACGCGCACTCGGTGCCGACATCGAACGTGTCAACGAAAGCTCAACAATTAGACCAGAAGAAACGGTCGAACAAGTCTCTTCATTATAAACAGTCCAAACTCCCCTTAAGCTTAGGCTAATTTCTAACAAAAAATTAACCTAACCCTAAGGGGAGTTTTTTGTAGTAAAGTCAGTATAAACTCACTGTCAAAATTCCATCAAAGTCTTCCGTTCGGCTAAATGTTAATTATCAAGCTGTCATAGTTAGTGGAAACTTTATCCTCACAATCATCTTAATTCATTCAATTTGGCGAAAGCGAATCAAGTGATTGGAACGGCGGGGGGCGACTTCAGCGGGAATAGCATGAGCCCGAAAATCCTTATTGTGACACGACAGTGGAACAATAAAAGTTGAGGCCATGCCCGCGAAACGCGTCCCCCCAGAGTGTAAATCACGTGCGTTCTTCAACTAAATCATTAACTCAATCCAAACCGTCATAGTTTAACTTCCCCTTGCATAGAGTATAATGTTTACCATATTTAGATTGGAGGGCTTAATGATTTTAGCTAAACAGTCGAAGCGTAGGTCAGTTCAACCGATCGTCATTTTAATTGTCACAACATCCATCTTGGTTTTGAGCCTACCATCATTAATTATTTTACTATTCTCAAAAGAGGAAGTAGAGCGGATAACGAGTGAATCCGTTGATCACGTCACAAACTTAACCAATGAAAGTGAGCTCACTGTTCATGTCGAGCGATCGGTCACGAGCGAAGTCGAATCGATTCCACTTGAACAATATGTAGCGAGTGTCGTTGCTTCTGAAATGCCAGCTGAATTTGAGTTGGAGGCATTAAAAGCCCAAGCTTTAGCAGCCAGAACATATATCGTTCAGTATATGCTAGCAACTGGCTCCGTTGATCCAGAACCAATCATTACCGATACCGTCCAACATCAGGTTTATAAAAACCAAGACGAACTGAAGGAACAGTGGGGGACTGATTTTAACTGGAAAATGGAAAAAATTACTGATGCCGTGCTCGGAACAGCCGGACAAATCTTAACGTATCAGGAAAAACCAATTACACCTGCTTTTTTCTCAACGAGTAATGGTAAGACAGAAAATGCCGAAGACTATTGGGAAAATCCTTTGCCTTATTTGGTCAGTGTTGAAAGTCCGTGGGATGTTGTTTCACCAAGATACTTAGATCAGAAGAGTATCGCGATTGCTGATGTTGAGTCACTGCTTGGGATTCAGCTTAACGTGCAAATTGAACAGGCGCCGACAACGTATACAAATAGTGGTCGGGTAAAAACGGTTCAGTTGGGTGGAGAATTTTTCACAGGAAGAGAAATTCGTGAAGTTTTGGGTTTGCGTTCAACTGATTTTGAGATCGAGCAAAAGGATGACCATTTGATTTTTACGACGAAGGGTTTTGGTCATGGGGTCGGGATGAGTCAGTACGGAGCGAATGGGATGGCGGAGGAAGGGAAGACGTATGCGGAGATCGTCGCGCACTATTATCAGGGGGTTGAGATTTCGCAGTTGAGTGAGGGGGAGTTACCTCAGTTGGAGTGGGTGACGGCGCGGGTTGATTAATTTTTTTGCTAAAAAAATAATTTAAATGTATATAAATGCCTCTTTCTGATCACAATGGTTGCTGAGGTGATAAATATGAAAGAGGAAAAGCGTGGTCTTAAGCACCACTGGAAGCGGATTGTTGGTAAGAAAGGTTTTTTCCCGGCGCTTAATCTTGTTGTTGCGGCATTGTTGTTAACTGGTGTACTTTGGTTTCAAAATACGAATCGAATTTCGGAGCCAGATTTAGATCTTGATTTTAATTATCAAGATGAGCTCAGGGGTGATCAGGCGCTTGGTTTGGATGAGCCATCTGAGCCGGTGACGACACCTATGGAGAATGTCAGTTTACCAATTTTAGCTGAGAGTAAGACGCAGATTGTGACGAGGTTTTATGATCATGAGGCGGATCAAGAGGATCAAGAACAAGCACTTGTATTCTACAACAATAAATACTACCAGAGCCAAGGCATTGATATTGCTGCGACAAATGATGAGCCGTTACCGGTTGTCGCTGCTTTAAGTGGTGAAGTTGTTGAAGTGAAGGAAAATCCGTTGCTTGGGCTTGTTGTTCAGATGAAGCATGATCATGATGTGACGACATACTACTCGAGCTTGGTTGATGTTGAGGTGAAGGAAGGGCAGAGTGTTGCTCAAGGTGAAGTGATTGCCCATGCTGGAACGAATGTGTTCAATAAGGATAAAGGTGTTCATGTTCATTTTGAAATTCGCAAAGATGATCACCCGGTTAATCCCGAGTTGTATATTGATCAATCAGTGGCAGATTTGACTGTTGAAGCAAGCGAGGCGCCAACTGAACCAGATCAAGAACGTGAAAATCCAGATCTCGAAACAAGCTTACCAAAACCGCAAACTTGATCTCAGAAAACCCAGTACTTATAATAAGTACTGGGTTTTAAAATGTAAATTTTACGAAAAAAGTTGAATGAATGAACAATTGGTCATATTCACTGATTATAGTTGAATATTTTCACAAAACCACCTTGTAAAAAAATGAAAATATGTAATAATGGGTATATATAAATATATGGGAATGAAGGGAAGGGAATTCAATGTCTAAGATAGATGGACTAGCAGATTTTAGAGATGCTGACCATTATTTGAGTTGGTTAAAAACACATCATGATGTTGAAGTACACCCTGAAAAATTAAAAACCTACTTTCTCAAAACAACCGACTCATATTCACAATGCATCGGTTTAGAGTTTTTACTAATGAATGGTTACGTGGAAGCTTTTGATCAGTTGTTAGAACAAAATAACCAGAGTCGCTCGAAACGAAACCGAGAGTGGGCGTATCTCTATAACTTGTTCATGATGAAACAAAAGCGAGCATTGTCAAAGAGTGAATTACTTGAATTAGCACAAAACTTTCGGACAGATGAAGTTGAATTACAATGTATCCAGCTTTTTTTAGAGATTTCAATCTACTTTGATATCTTTGATTACAGTATGGTCGCTAACAGATTGGACCCACTTCGGGATAAACTGAAACAAGTTAATCACCCGATTTTGTCGCCTTTGTTGAAGCAACGCCTGAATCTCGTGTTATTCCACCATTATTGGAAGCGGAATGAAATGGTTTTGGCTAGGAAATATGGTTTTGAATCATTAGTTAACACGACGAATATTCGGTATTTAGCCAACTTGCACATCAACATGAGCTTATCGTACATTTTTGATGATTTTGATTTAGCTAATTATCATTTAAATGAAACGATTCGTCTCGCTGAAAAAAACGACTTACCGAGATTAATAGCAGCTGTGGAGAATTCAAATAAACCATTTATTTATGCACACTTTAAACGCGCTGATGGGATAGAAACAACGAACAAAAGTGAACAGGCACATCTAGCTTTAGCACGGGGGGATTTAAAAACAGCTAAACGTATTTTATCAGAAGTAACTGAAGATACGCCATTCACCAAGTATTATATCGGGCGTGCTTGCCAAGATCGTCGCATCCTACTTCAATCGTATAATGAATTCCTAGAGCACCGTAGCGATCACTTTTTTGCACGGCTACCACTAACAGCATTGCAAACGCTGTAGCTTCAGTTGATTCATATAAAAACTAAGGAGGTGACAAACATGTTGCGTAAAGTAACTCAGGTTATTTTAACACTCATGATTGTTACTGGTTTGTCAGTCGCACAACTAGACTTTACACCTTCTGTCGAGGCTGCCAGCGATCCCGAGCACGGGGAAATTTTTAGTGATCCCGAGCATGGTGAGATTTTTGGAGATCCCGAACATGGCGAAATCTTTAGAGATCCAGGCCGTGTCGGAATTCTAAGCGATCCCGAGCACGGAGAAATTTTCTAAGCCAGAGGATCCACCTAAAGACCGAACTCAAATAATGAGTTCGGTCTTTAACTTTTAGTGAGAAGGTTTGGTTGACCTGGAATGTTGGTAATCTTTAGAGATCGGTCGGTAATTCAGCTGATCTGCCACGAATAGGCTCTAATCGTCAGAGATCGTCACCATGATCAAGGGGATTTCTAACGAATAGGAGCTAATCGTCAGAGATCGTCATCCTGATCAAGGGGATTTCTAACGAATAGGGGTTAATCGTCAGAGATCGTCATCCTGATCAAGGGGATTTCTAACGAATAGGGGTTAATCGTCAGAGATCGTCATCCTGATCAAGG
>DUPD01000082.1 GCA_012838505.1 Bacilli bacterium
GATAATTTGACTGTTAAAAGCTGATTTTTCAAATATAAGTGTATAGAAAGTATGGAGTCACTAATGAAGATTATCAAAGTCAAACCTAGGTAATCATAGGAAAAATTATATATCAATTTGTGCTTTCTTCTACTTTTAATTTAATCATAATGAAATACCTTAATAAAACCTTCAGCAAAATAAATAGACAGTTTTAGAAGGAATTTAAAACAAATAAAGAAACCGATTGCCTAATAAAATTAATTTATTCACATTGTTTATAACTAGAAATATTGTAAACCATTATTTAAAAGCGACTTAAAAGATACCTTTCTTAACCTAGAATTAAAATCCTGTTTAATGTTAAAATATTGTGAATCTTTTCTCAATAATCTGATTTTTCCTGATTATCTTATTGACGATTCGGCGAAATACTGTTACGATTTTTATGATAACTAAAAAGCTGCGATGAAGATTATGGGTGACACTATAATTGGAGCAACTTCTGGAGAGCTCGCTTTGGCGACACCGAAGGATTCACAATCTCAGGTAGAAGGACAGAAGACAACGAAATCGAATTGGATTTTATTGTTGACACTGGGATGGGAGCTAAAACTCCGATCTTTTTTATTTTTCAAAAAATATATAGGGGTGAAGAGGATGCAAAAACGTGCAGTCGTAACAGTAGTTGGGAAAGATCAAGTGGGCATTATTGCTCGTGTTACAAATGTGTTAGCGGAATATAACATGAACATCCATGATATTAGTCAAACGATTTTACAAGACTATTTTACGATGATGATGATTGTTAATATTGCAGAGCAAGATCAATTAGAACATGTATTGGCAGCGTTTGAGAAAATTGAAGATGAGATGAATCTGAGCATTAGCATTCAACTTGAAGATGTTTTTCAAGCGATGCATCGGATCTAAGGGGAGGAATATTAGTGACAATCGCTCATAGTGAAATTCAAGAAACAATCCGGATGGTCGAATTAGAGAGTCTCGATATTCGTACCGTCACGATGGGAATTAGTTTACGCAATTGTGCGGATAGTAATTTTGAAGTTGTTAAAAAGAAAGTCTATGAAAAAATCGTTGATTATGCAGGTGAGCTGAAAGCAACCGCTGAACAAGTCGCAAAAGAATATGGGATTCCGATTATTAATAAACGTGTGTCAATTACACCAATTGCAGAGATTTTAGGTGATGCGACTGTTGCACAAGCTGTTGAGCTTGCACAGGTACTGGATCAGGCAGCTAAAGAAACAGATGTTGATTTTATTGGTGGCTATTCAGCACTTGTTCACAAAGGCATGACAAATAGTGATGCAACGTTATTAAATGCAATTCCTCAAGCACTTGCGACAACAGAGCGTGTGTGTAGTTCTGTTTCAATTGGCTCAACGCGTGCAGGAATTAATATGGATGCCGTTCGTAAACTAGGTGAGATCATTAAGGAAACAGCTGAATTAACGAAGGATAATCAAAGTATTGGTTGTGCAAAATTTGTTGCCTTTTGTAATCCAGTTGAAGATAATCCATTTATGGCAGGGGCTTTTCATGGTAGTGGTGAAGGTGAGGCTGTATTAAGCGTTGGTGTCAGTGGACCTGGTGTTGTCCTTAATGCACTAAAACGTTATCCAGATGCAGACTTAGGTGAAGTAGCCGACGTGATTAAGAAAACAGCTTTCAAAATTACTAGAGCTGGTGAATTACTAGGTCGTGTCGTTGCAGAAAGATTAAAAGTGCCATTTGGAATTATGGATTTATCATTAGCACCAACAAATGCGACCAATGACAGTGTCGCAGAAATTCTTGAAGAAATCGGTCTTGAAAGTGTTGGTACACATGGAACGATCGCTGCACTTGCATTAATGAATGATGCAGTTAAAAAAGGTGGCGCAATGGCGAGTTCTTATGTTGGGGGCTTGAGTGGTGCGTTTATTCCAGTTAGTGAGGATAACGGGATGATTCGTGGGATTGAAGATGGCTCACTGACACTCGATAAACTTGAAGCAATGACTTGTGTCTGTTCTGTTGGGCTCGATATGATCGCTTTATCAGGTGATGCAACACCAGAAACATTATCAGCCATCATTGCTGATGAAGCCGCAATTGGCATGATCAACAAAAAAACAACCGCCGTTAGAGTGATTCCGGTGATTGGAAAAGCAGAAGGTGAAATCGTCGAATTCGGTGGCCTCCTCGGACGCGCACCAATCATCGGCGTTAAACCATTCAGCTCAGAAAAAATGATCAAACGAGGCGGAAGAATCCCCGCCCCACTACAATCAATGATTAATTAAAGAAAAAGCATCAATCGAGGTTACGATTGATGCTTTTTTTAATAACTCCACTCATCTTTCAAATTAAGGTACAGCACAAACAAGATTTGCTCCACTTCTCTCGTGCGACCAATATTTGTATCAATCCCAAGCTTCGGCAGAATAATCTCAGCAACTTTACGCGTCATATGGTCTCTCTCATAGTCAGGTAAAGTTAAGTATCGCTTACAATACGTTTCAACAAGCTGAAAGTCTTTTTCCTGCAATTGACTCAGTAAAAAGCTATCGAACACATAATCATCTTCCGTCCAACCATTCATCCGCAACACTTTACCAATCGGATCATGCCTACTTGGCTTCCTTTTCCTCTCCCGATCATGAACAACAATAGTCCCCGCCGTTAAATCACCGAGCCGTTTGTTTTCCGCGTGAAAAAATATTAGCAAAATCCCAATTAAATAACTCGTTGGGAGCTCATCAACAATCCGCATCAGATTACGAATAATACTTGATAGCAATGTCAGACGATGACCATTATCTTTCATGACACGAATACCAATGATTTTTTTCCCGATCGTCTTTCCATTCCAAAAAAACTCAAACAAGACAAAATAACTCCACCCAATCGCAAATACGAGCAGTACAGCTCCTGCTAACACCCAAAGGAAGAGCTGATCAAAATTAGCGGTAATGAGCTGTGATTCAAAAATGAAAAATAGACCAATAAAAATCAAAAAATAGACTAATCCAATTATAAATTGGTCGATCATAAAGGCAATTGCTCGACTCCCTAAACCAGCGTAACTATACCTTACTGTTACATGTTCTGGTGTTTTAATTTCAGATTGTTCTAACATATTTCAATTCCTCTCTGTTATTAACCTTTAAAAATGGTATACTGTTGTTAACCATAATTTACAAGCAAAAGGTGGCTCTATTAATGAACTTAAAAACATTTATTCAACAAAATCGACAAGACTGGCAACAGCTTGAAGACATGATCACTCAATTTAATAAAAATCGCGCCAAACCTACGAACCAAAACATTGAAAAATTTGATCATCTTTATCAAAAAACAGCTCAAAATCTATCATATAGCCAAACATTTTTTCCTGATTCAGATGTAACAACTCACCTGAATCGGCTCGTTAGTCATGCACATAATATTATTTATCGAACAGAAAACTCATCATGGAAACAACTAAAGAGCTTCTTACTTGAAAAGTTTGTCGGGCTATTTCTTGAACAATGGCGTGCTGTTCTAGTTGCTACACTGTTATTTATTTTTGGTGGCCTAATCGGCTTTATCATTGTTAGTCAAAATCCGCTCCATTTGGACGTGCTCCTACCTGATACAATGGCAAATATTTTAAGTCCAGACGATCTTGCATCAAATGCTCAAGCTGATCAAGTCGATGGAGCGACATTCTCAGTAATGATTATGACAAATAATATTCAAGTTGCCATCCTCGCGTTTGCAGGTGGAATTACGTTTGGAATCTTAACCGTCTATATTATGATTTACAACGGACTCATTGTCGGTGCACTTGCCGGCTTATTTTGGCACTCTGGTAGCTCTTACGTCTTTTGGGCATATATTGTTCCACACGGTGTAATTGAGCTTCTAGCCATATTTATAGCCGGTGGTGCAGGTTTACTGATGGGCTACAAACTGTTAGTCCCCGGACAACTGAAGCGATCCGTTCAACTCAAACATTACGCGCTAAGATCGGTTCAGTTGCTGCTCGGGACAATCCCATTACTTGTGATTGCAGGGATCATCGAAGGCTTTATTACACCTGCTGATCTTTCACTTGAAACAAAATATCTCGTCGCTTTCATTACATTATTCGGTTTTATCGGTTATCTACTCTATGGACGTTTCCGTCAATTAAAGCAAGCCACGGTTTAAGCGATCGATATAGTAAGAGATTGTTGTCACCGCTAAATCATCAGACTTGGTCTCGATTAGATCGAGGCCAAGATTCTGCCATTTGATCATTTCTCTAAGGTTCCAGAGCTCAATTTGTTGTGCAACAGTTTTCCGCATCGCCCGATTAACCGTCGTCGGCTCTAATTCGACATTGAGCTGCTTCCACTCGTCTTTAATGCCTATTCCTAAAAACAAATGTTTTTTCTTCAACTGTTTAATAAAGAACAATGATTGCTGATCTAAGAAAAACTGATTAATGTCGCTAAACAAAATCACCATGCTCCGTTTTTGTTGTTCTGTTCGGATAAATTGAAAAGCAGCAACATAGTTCGATTCATTTGCCTCAACTCGTAATGAATAAATCGCCTGTAAAATTGTTTGTAAATGAGCTAAACCTTTTTCCGCTGGGACATAGACGTTAATGTCCTTAGCAAAAGCAATCACGGAGACGTAATCCCCATTGTCTAATGCTGCCGTCGCAACTGTTAAGGCCGCTTCAATACTTCTTTCTAACCGATTCCCCTTGTCTAATTCAACACCCATCATTCGACCACAATCGATCATAATAATAATTTGCTTCCCATGCTCTGGTTCATATTCATTGACCATCACTTCGTTTAACTTTGCTGATTGATGCCAATTAATTTTTCGTGGATCATCACCAACAACGTATTGTCGCACTTTGGCAAATTCACCTAAACCAGTCCCCTGCTTCCGAATTTTCGATCCTTCATGAAGCAAATACTTTTGCGCACTTGTTAAATAGTCACGTGATTCAGCCAGATTAGGAATCACTTTAATTGTATCCTCAAGATCAAATGTGATCTGTTTTTGCCATAGACCTAACTTGCTTTGATAACGAAGGTAGATTTTTTTTAGCAAAAATAAACCCCGCTCACTCGCTTGGATTGGCTGATCAATCGTTAACTGCTGATTTGCCAAAAGCTCCGTCAGATCAGGTCTTTTCGTCTCGATTGACCCTGGTAAATCATCGAGCCATTTAATCTCTGCCTGCTTGTCACTTCGATTCGTCACAATTAGGCTGATCTGCTCTCGTTGATGGCGCTCAACCTGCTCAGGAATGACACGCTCAATCTCAAGCTCCTTCCGATTCGGCGAGCGTAATAAATCAAGCAAGCTCAGTAACAAGACACTCACGATCACGCTAGCAAAAATAATCAAATCAAACCGAAAAAAACTAATTACAAATAAAATCAAACCAAGACCACTAATTAAATAAATTAAGCGCTTCGTCGGGACAATCCCTCTATCTTGGAACAGGAATCGTGCCCACAATCGACGCAATGATGTCGTCAAGATTCGTCCCCTCCACTTCTGCATAAGGAGATAATTGAATCCGGTGACGGAGACACGGACGAATAACTTGCTTCACATCATCTGGTGTCACATAATCACGACCAGCCACATATGCCCATGCTTGTGCCGTTTTAGCAATCGCAATTGCAGCCCGAGTACTCGCACCATATTGTACAGCCTCTTGCTCTCTCGTTTTTCTGACGATCTCAACGATGTATTGCTTGACCGAATCTTTAATCGCAACAGCTTTAACCGCACGTTTAATTTGATTCAGTTCCTCTTCAGTTAATAATGAAGCAGGCGCATCATCAGCCATCGCTTCAGTTAACACATTTGTTAACACTTGCGTCTCCGCCTCTAAATCAGGAAAATCAATCAACAACTTCATCATAAACCGATCTTGTTGAGCCTCTGGTAACGGATATGTCCCCTCATACTCAATCGGGTTTTGCGTCGCCGCCACAAAAAACAAATCCGCCAATTTAAACGTTTCACCCTGAATCGTCACTTGCTTTTCTTCCATCGCTTCAAGCAATGCCGCCTGCGTTTTCGCTGGTGTTCGGTTAATTTCATCAGCCAACAAAACATTGGTAAAAACAGGCCCCTTTAACGTCTCGAATTGACTTTCCTTCATATTGAAAATTTTACTCCCAGTAATATCACTCGGTAACAAATCTGGTGTAAACTGAATCCTGTTAAAAACTCCCCCAACAAGTGTCGCTAATGTTTTAACCATCTGTGTCTTACCCGTTCCAGGTACCCCTTCAATTAACACATGTCCATCAGCTAATAACACCGTTAATAAGTAACTTAAATTTTCCTCTTGACCAATTATTTTTGCTTGATATTGCTCCATTAGATCAACTAATTTCTCTCTCATTTTGCCTCCACCTCTCTCCGAACCTGATCAATTCGGTTTGACCATTCTAAAAATTCTTGTTTATTAACACGACCTGAGTTAAGCATTGCTTCTAACTGGTCGATAAATGCTCGAATCGACTTGTCTGTCTGTTTGACCAATAACCGTTCCAAAGCCTGTTGATAATCTTGCTTTGACGCTGTCACTGGTATACCCGTCCGTTCGAAAATAGCAAACTTCAAGTAGTCCACTTGTGTCGTTAATCCTTCATGATAGTTCTGACCTTTAATTTGCCAATTCGCTAATGCCCGAATCCGCTCATCTCCAAACCGAACGTCCTGCTCCCGCAAACCACGAGCCGGACCATAACGCTTTCCTTTGAGCCAAATAAATAATAGTCCGATTGTAAGCGAAATTAAGCTAAATAGGATGATTGGATCTGGTGTCACATCGAGCACTGATAAGCTCGTCTCTGCTAAATAATGATACGTTTCAAAATAGATCTGCTGATAGTTTGATAGATCAAATCGATCTGCAATCAGTGCTAAATGATCATTTTCTAAAATAAGTTGATTAGAAAACCAACTCGGTTCAATGATTTGGATCATCTCTCCCGCACCATAAGACTGGCTGAGTGCGATCACCCCATAGTCATCAGAAATTAACACGCGATCATTCGCTTCTGGTAGTAACCGTAACCAAGAATTCAAACGAGCTTGATACGTTT
This sequence comes from Bacilli bacterium, assembly GCA_012838505.1. Taxonomy (GTDB): domain Bacteria; phylum Bacillota; class Bacilli; order Bacillales; family Amphibacillaceae; genus Amphibacillus. Next base: position 7,104 of record DUPD01000082.1, read on the forward strand.
GATCATTTACAGTTACCGTACTTTCATCATCAATTAAGTCAATTGGTGAAATTTTCAGATCAAATAGGTCTGTCGCTTGATCAGTTATCAAAAATAAGGTTCCACCTGATTGAACATAAGCAAGATAATCTTCGACTAAGCTTTGTTCCATTAACAGAGGTGGATTAAATAAGAAAGTTGCAGTTTCTGTCCCGTAATCTAGCTGTTTCGGATGTTGAGTAAATCGTTCAACTGGATAGTTAAGCTCAGCTAATGATTGATAAAATCCTTTCGTTCCGTCTGGAGCAGGTGAATCGACCCGATAAGCCGGATATTCCTCAAGCGCGGGCTCTGTTAAATAGTAACTCGCAACAATTAGTAAGCTAAATAAACCGAGGAATAAAATAATTGCTCTTTTTTCTTTAATAAATGTCACGATCATTTCATTCCTCCTGCACGTCTAACATATTGCAGATAATCATCTCGCTCAACTTGTTTATTCCCATAAGTAACTGCTTCAAAATAAACAGCTAATTGATAAAATGATTCTGCTTGATCTTTCTTCAATCGCTTAATTTCCTGATAATAATCCCAATTCGTTTTCCAGCGCTCTTTATTTAACCACTGCTTTTGATCCAACTCAAATAATAAAATTAAGAAGCGAAACCGAACAGCTGCTTGATAATTATCGTTAGCCTCAGCTTCTTCGAGCGAACGCTGATAATCTTGGAGTGATTGAGCATTGATTGTCAACCCTTTTAATGGTTGGTCACGCTTTAAGCGCTGACGTCGTTGCCAATTTTTCAACAAATAGATTGCTAGTGAAGCAACAACAATCGCCATCACAATAAATAGAATTGCAACGATTAAATCACCCGTTGCACTTGAAGGCGTTAACCCATTAAACCATTGATAAATCAGATCCAAGACCCATTCTTTAACAAAGTCCCAAATCCGTTGCAAAATATTGCGATTGTCTTGATAGTAGGCTTGATATTCATGCTCACTCAAAATTTGATCGAGCGTCGTGCGCCAACTTTCAACCTGATTCATTTATTCCCCACCTATCATCCGATACTTAAGTTTTTATTGGTACGCATCAATCATCTCTTTTAAATCACTACCTGTTTGACGCACTTCTAAATCAAAGTAAATGACGGCGATCCCAACAGTCGTGATCATTGATGTAAACACACTGACGACATTAAGAATCGTTGTATAAAGCACACTCATACCTAAAAACAATGATAAGAATTCAACTGCTGAACCGATAAACATTGAGATTAGAAATAAAGTAATATAAAGGCCAAATGTAATCCACGTTCGACCTCTCGTTAAACGGAAGCTTGCAGATATTCCTGGCGCTTCATCAAATAGAGTAATCGGGAAATAGAAACTCCAACGAAAAACGAGAAGCAAAATACCTAAAAGAGCAGCTAATAGAACAAAAATGAGTACAATCCCCGCTAAAATACCACCCATTCCAAAACTAAGCCCAATGAGAGCAACAAGAATCGCCATCGGGATCACAATTACAAAAAAGGCAATAATCCCAAATAAAATGCTGCTCCCGAGTAATGGCCAGAACCGTGAAAACGATTCACCAACAACTGCTTTAAGCTCATAGTCTTGTTGATCCTTAATCTTTTTAACGATTAAAAAAACAACAGCCGTTGCGATCGGATAGACAAACAGACTAACTAACATAACAATAAAATTGCCAGATAATTCGGTTGTATTAAAGAGCTGATCATTATTTACAGTGTATGTATTGATAAACTGTTCAATAAAGTTTTCGCCCGGAGCTAGATCACGAATTAATCCTCTCCCAGCCACAATTTGAACGAGCACCTGAATAATAATCACCGGGCTATTAATAGCTAATAAGAGTAAAAATAGTTTCGCAAAGTGATCTTTAATAATCCTAAACGTCAAATCCAATATTTCTCCAAACTGCTTAGGTCTTGAAAATACTTTTTCCATTTGTCCAATCTCTCCTTTTAATAGTCAATATTCTTAAAATTGCGTAAAATATTGGCGTATGTGTAGATTTTTTTATAATATTATACGCCCTTGTCTAAGTGTAAATTTAACAAGATTACTTGTCAATGTTTGTAACTTTTTTCTTTTGCAATCGTCTATTAGTTAGAGAGCTTAAAAAGGGTGAATATAATGAGACATTTGCAAAAATTAATCTTTCTTCTGATTGTAAGCATCAGTTTAATTGGCTGCCAAGATAATCTTGATCGGGATCCTGACATTACAGGCTATGTTGTCGAACAAACTGAAAATAACATTCTCGTCGCAAGTGAATCAGCGATTGATTTAAGCAGTAACGGCGGTGTGAGAAATTTTTATCAAATGGTTTGGTTCTCTAATCCACCAAATGAATTGAGTTACGGAGATAAAGTCGAAGTCTGGTTTGATGAGATTGAGGAGTCTTACCCTAATCGATCAACAATTGTTGATTACAATATCCTTGAAGTCGACTCACCCGAAGGAGCTACACTGAACGAAACAGAAGTACTCAATCAAGTATTATCTCAACACAAGACCCGACCAAATGAACTTTTTGCTGTGCATAAGACACATTATAATAATTGGAATAATACCTGGATGATTACACTAATCGAAATTTGGACCCAAGAGAAGGTCACAATAGAACACCCTGAAGCAGACCAAATCTAATTAAAAATATACTTATCAGACAGATTTCAAATTGAATAACTAAAAAATGTCCGAGGTTGGCGCTGCTGGGTGCTACTTCGGACATTTTCACTCAGTAAATTTATAAAATTGTCCGGGATGATGCTACTTCGGACATATTTACTTAATAACGACAATTATTTGTCCGACCTTTGAACAATTAAACAATAAAAATACTCGCTAATGATATCTCAAAAAAATTTTTACCTGAAGTTTATCGATTTAAATCAATTTCAATTGTAAAAATTGTGTTAAGTTTATAGAAAGTGCGCTAGTTCACAATTCGTTCACGATTTTTTCTGACAAGTCTGCTATAATAGATATGTTGCCTGTGGGTGTAAATATTCGGAGGTCATAATGAAAAAGAATCGTTGGCTTATAGCACTGTCTGCTATTGCCATCCACCTTTCGATTGGATCTGTCTATTCATACAGCGTATTGAAAAATCCAATTACAGATCAAATTGGGTGGAGCGACAAAACAGTTACAGTTGCATTTACTATTGCAATTGCTTTATTAGGTACGTCTGCTGCTTTTTTTGGCAAGTCAGTCGAAAAATGGGGTCCAAAAAAATCTGCGATGATCGCGGCTATTTTATTTGGAGCTGGTCAACTGATCACCGGAATTTCTTTAGCAACAGAATCATTAATTTTATTTTATTTTGGTTACGGTATTGTTGGTGGGATGGGGCTTGGTCTAGGTTACATTGCACCAGTATCAACACTTGTAAAATGGTTTCCTGATCGACGTGGCTTAGCTACTGGAATGGCTGTTATGGGCTTTGGTGCAGGATCATTAATTGGTGCTCCTGTTATAACCGGGTTAATTAGAACGGTTGGTTTATCCAATACGTTTTTTATTTTGGCAGCAATTTACTTCACCCTTATGTTCAGTGGTGCACTTTATATTGTGAGACCACCCGAAAATTGGGTGCCATTTTCAAAAGCTGCGCAACAGACCAAAAAGACTGTACGAGTTCAACAAAGCTTGCAACAGTTAACTGCACGAGAAGCTGTTCGAACAAATCGTTTCTGGTTACTATGGTTAATGATGTTTATTAATATTTCAAACGGGATTATGTTAATTTCCGTAGCCTCACCTTTTGCTCAATCAAAAGTCGGTATGACAGCTACTGCTGCTGCAACAATGGTTGGGATCATGGGATTATTTAATGGTGGTGGCCGAATTGGTTGGTCTGCATTTTCCGATTTTATGGGACGTAGTAACGTATTCCTGATGTTTTTTAGTGTTCAATTTATCTTAATGTTGACACTTCCTAATGTGACGAATGCGTTGTTGCTACAAATATTAATATTCGTCGTTATTTCTATGTACGGAGGTAGTTTTGCTTTACTTCCAGCCTTTGTTAGTGACTTGTTTGGTACGAAGGAACTTGGTGCCATTCATGGGTTGTTACTCACTTCATGGTCTTGTGCCGGTGTGTTTGGACCGTTGCTCGTTGCTTTCATCAATGATACAACTGGTAGTTATAATGCTGCATTTTACATTTTTTCTGGATTACTTGCAGTTGCTTTTGTTGTTTCTATTTTGATGAAGCTTAGTATTAAGGCGTTTAATACAACATCTTACAAAAAAGTAAGTTAATTTTTATTATAAACCCACAGCAAAAAAATCACCCAAAACAAATTGGGTGATTTTTTAAATTAATTTAAATTTAATCTGAATTATTCATGGTTTATTGCAAAGTAAGTGATAGTGCTTAACTAAATACCTCTCATTTATATGTATGCACTCACTTAAAAAGTGAACGGAAATAATGCATAGTCATCTGAAAACACGAAGACTCCAGCGGGAACAGGACAAGGAAAGCCCCGACAGCGATACATCGCACGAAGGAAATTGCTCTTTATTTCCGAGGATGAGCCGAAGATCCACTTTTGTAGCGCTTTTTGCTACAAAAGTTAGCTGAGGCCGTCCCCGCGGAACGCGAAGTGTTTTCAGATGACGACCTGTAATATGAATAATTCGGTTTAATAATATAACTTAAGTTAATTCGAATAGGCCGGCTGCGAGTTCATAGTAGCGTCCTTGTTGTTCGATTAGTTGATCGTGGTCACCTCGTTCAATGATCTCACCTTGTTCAAGTACCATGATCGCTTTAGCTGATCGAACAGTTGATAAGCGGTGTGCAATGATAAAGGATGTTTTTCCTTCCATCAAGCGATCCATCCCTACTTGAATCAATTTTTCCGTCCGAGTATCGATTGATGAAGTTGCTTCATCTAAAATTAAAATTGGCGTCTCAGCTATTGCAGCTCTAGCAATAGCTAATAATTGACGCTGTCCTTGAGACAAGTTTGAAGCATCCGACTTCAATATTGTCTGATAGCCATCTTCTAAATGACGAATAAAAGTGTCTGCATTAGCTAATTTAGCGGCAGCAATTACTTCTTCATCTGTCGCGTCAAGTCGTCCATAGCGAATATTCTCCATAACGGTTCCAGTAAATAAGTGTGTATCTTGTAAAACCATTGATAAAGACCTACGTAAATCTGGCTTCTTAATTTTATTTATTTCAATTCCATCAATACTAATGTTTCCAGATGGTACGTCATAAAATCGATTAATCAAATTTGTTATCGTCGTTTTTCCTGCTCCTGTTGAACCAACAAATGCAATCTTCTGTCCTGGTTTAGCGTAAAGAGAAACATTTTTTAAGACGGTTTTCTTTTCATCATAACCAAATGTCACATCATTAAAGACGACGTTCCCTCTGACATGCGTGTAATTGATCACTCCAGCTTGATCAACCTCTTTCCAAGCAAAATCTCCTGTGCGATAATCGACTTCAGTCAATTGATTCTGATCATTGATTTCAACAGGAACCATCGTTACGTGTCCTTCATCAAACTCTGGTTCTTCATCGATGACTTTAAATACTCGTTCGGCACCGGCGAGTGCTATTAACACTGAGTTCATTTGTTGTGAAACTTGATTGATCGGTTGTGACATCGTTCGTGTATACTGTAAAAAGACGATCACTGTACCAATTGTTAGCACACCATTTATCGCAAAAATTCCACCAACCATTGCTGTTAAAGCATACAGAACATAAGATAAATTAATCATAATCGGCATTAAAATATTGGCAAACACATTCGCTTTTGTTGCATTTTTGCGTAATTCTTCATTCAAAAGATCAAATTCTTCAATCACTTTTTCTTGGCGTGAAAAAACTTTAACAACTTTTTGTCCTTCGATCATTTCTTCAATATAGCCATTGACACGACCGAGCTCTTGTTGCTGTTGCTTAAAGTAATTTGCACTTCTTCCACCGATGACACGAACAAACATAAACATGAGATAGATCATTAAAACAACAATAATCGTTAATTGCCAACTGTAAATAACCATCATAATAAAGACACCGACAACGGTAATGAATGAGTTGAAGAACCCAGTAATTCCATTTGATAGAACTTGTCTTAATGTATCAATATCATTTGTATATAAACTCATTAAGTTCCCGTGTGTTGTTGTGTCATAAAATTTAATCGGTAAAGCTTCCATTTTCCTAAATAGATCGATCCGTAATTTATACATCGTCCGGGCTGATATCCCAATCATTAGGCGATTAAATGTGTAAGTTGAGATGACACCGATTAAGTAGATCACTCCAACAGCACCAATAACGAAGACAAATTCACCAAGCAAATCACCGTTTCCGCTTTCTAGTATCGGCTGGAGGAAATCATCAATCACAATTTGCAAGGCAGAAATCCCAAGAATATTTGCTCCTGCACTTAAAATAATTGCAAAGAAAACAATCAGTAAGATCCATTTATCAGATTCCATATATTGACCAATTCTTTTAATCGTTTCTCCAAGATTAGTTGGTTTAGCCATTCCTCGTGGACCACCGCGCATAGGACCACGCGCCGCTCTAGCTGGTTTACTCATTTGCACTCACTCCCTTGCTTTGTGATTCATAAATTTCTTGATAAATCACATTTGATTCCAGTAAACGCTCATGTGTATCAAAACCATTAATTTCACCATTATCTAAAACAATAATTTTATCAGCGTCAGAGACTGAGCTGACACGTTGAGCGATAATCAATGTTGTCACATCTTTAAAACTATTCTTAAATGCACTTTGAATCGCAGCATCTGTTGCTGTATCCACTGCACTTGTTGAGTCATCTAAAATCATTACTTTTGGATTTTTTAATAACGCTCGAGCAATCGTCAAGCGCTGTTTCTGCCCACCAGAAACGTTAACACCGCCTTGGCCTAATTCCGTATCATAGCCATCTGGGAATGACATAATAAAGTCATGCGCCTGAGCTGCTTTTGCTTGGGCAATAATTTCATCATCTGTTGCATGTTCATTTCCCCACTTTAAATTGTCTCGGATCGTTCCACTAAAGAGCACGTTATTTTGTAAAACCATTGCGACTTGATCACGAAGTGTTTTTAATTGATAGTTTTTTACATTATGTCCACCAACGATTACTTCTCCACTCAACACGTCGTATAAACGTGGAATTAGCTGAACAAGTGTCGATTTTGAAGAACCCGTCCCTCCGATAATTCCAATTGTTTGACCTGATTCAATTCGTAAATTAATATCTTTTAAAACAAGATTATTCGGATCACGATTATAGCTAAAGTTAGCTTGTTTAAATTCAATGCTTCCATCAACTAAGTCCAGCGTTGGATCTGCACCTTGATCATCTAAAAACGGTACTTCTTCAAGCCCATCAATAATTCGAGAAAAAGATGCTCGTGAAATAATTAGCATAATAAAAATCATCGACAACATCATTAATGAAATGAGCGTTTGCATCATGTACATAATGAAGCTTGATAATTCACCAATGTAAAAATCACCACTGACAACCATATTGCCACCAAACCATAGGATTGCGACAATACTAGAGTAAATAACAAATTGCATAATTGGCATATTCAAAATCACAAGTTTTTCTGCCTTTAACTGAGTATCACGAACCGCCTTGGCACTATCACCAAATTTCTCTTCTTCATACTCCTCACGCACAAAAGCTTTTACAACACGAATATTAACAATAAAATCTTGAACTTTCTCATTTAACCCATCATACTTTTCTAGCATTGTCAAAAAGCGAGGGTGAGCACGACTCCCAATTAGATAAAGGGCAACCGCCAAAATTGGCATCGTAATAATAAAGATCATCGATAAACGGGGGTTAATTGAAATGGCCATAATTGAAGCACCAATTAGCATAATCGGTGCCTTAACCGCCATCCGTAAAATCATCATTAGTGCGTTCTGTGTATTCGTAATATCTGTTGTTAAGCGAGTCACTAGTGAAGCTGTAGTAAATTTATCAACGTTTGCAAATGAGTACGTTTGAATTTTACTAAATAATCCTGACCGTAGATTTTTTGCAAACCCCATGCCAGCAATCGCAGAATAACGACCACTTAAACCACCACATATTAAAGCCAATATCGCGAGTAAAATCATCAGTAAGCCAACTTTAATTGTGTAAGAGACCCCACCATCTCCTTGAATACCATGGTCAACAATTTGAGCCATTAAAAAAGGGATTAATAATTCAAATACAACCTCTAAGGCTACCATCACTGGTGCCAAGATCGTTTCTTTCTTATACTCCCCTAAATATGGTAGTAATTTTTTTACCATCTATCCTTCCTCCTGTCTCACATTCACTTTTATCTTCTAACGCTGTTAATCTGAATTCAAATTAGCGCGTAATTTTTTCAATAAATAAATGATTTGCTTTCGTTCATCATCACTGAAATCTCGATAGAGTTTTTGATCAATTTTAACTTTATGTCGTTTAAACTGATCCAATACCTTTCTTGTTTGGTCAGTTAAATGGATCAGATTCGTTCGCCCATCAGTTGGACTTTTTCTCCGTTCAACAAAGCCTTTTTCCTCTAATCGATTAAGTAAGCCCGTAATCGTTGGGTTTGTTAATTTGAAATAGCGTTCAATATCTTTTTGATTGACATCTTTCCCTTGTTTTTCAGCGAAGCCTAAGTAAAGCAAGAGATCTCCTTGTGATGCTGTTAGATTTTGCTTTTCAAAATAAGTATGCTTTTCTTTTTCTAATTCAAAATAAGCCAGTCTAATATTAAAAATTAAATCTTCTGACACAAATAACCCTCCAATAGATAGCATGCTATCTATTATTGCTTTTTATTAAGGTGATGTCAATTAATTCACTCAAACATGCTCAAAGTGAATTAATTCTCTGTCATTTGAACAATGTTGTGGAGTCGATTAATTGTTCTACCTCCAATTGATCATTCGCCATCCATTCACGAATTAAACCAACAATGCTTGAACTAGGGATTACCGCACTGAAACGTAAGTAGTCATCACTGCTCGGATTATCTTCTCGTAAAATCAATTGCAACTGTTCAATTAATTGATCTGTCATCTTTTGAGTGAATTCACTGTGTAAGTAACTAAAATCCCCCTGACAATAAATCGAAATGGTTTCAATATATTTAATAAAAGCAAAATAAATAATTCGCAATGTCTCCTCATTTATCTTTTCACATGCCATAATCGGGGTGAGTAAATAGACTTCGAAATCTTCCATCAATGTTTTTTCAATTAAATCGTTTTTGTCACGATAGTGATAATAGAAAGTTGTTCGATTGACTTGAGCCGCTTCAGTAATTTCTTTAATCGTAATCGCATTGAGCCCTCTTTCACGTCCTAACTTCCTTAAGGATTTCATAATCATTTTCGTTGTACGGGCAATTCTAGGATCAACTCTTTTTCTCATCTTCTTTACCCCAATCTATTTAACTATTTTCAGTCTACTAAATGAGAATATCTGACAGCTTTATTATACAACATTTAAACATTTGTCAGTAAAAAAATGTACTAATTTTGCACACTTTACTAAAATTAGTGATGTTAACAAAAACGCCCTTAGTAAGCTAAAGACGTTTTTCAGTAAATGATATGCTAATTGTTCTCAGGATTGTCGACATCCATGTCAACCTTGTGTAAGGATACTTTTATAATAAATAAAACACCAATTGAAATAACACCAATTAATCCTTCAACCATATCTGTTGAATATATTAACATTTTCCGAGCAGTCGCATAAATCATCACATCAACTATGTTACTCGGTTGATGTCGGATTAACATAATTGATAATTCAAGACCGATAATTAAAATTAATAAGTACGATAAAATATTTTGAAAATTATCATAATCTAAAATCTGCTCTACAACACCTTTTTGCACAGTAGAAACAATTAACGCAATCGCACCGATCACTACGGCAACTATAATTAGTGCCGCAAGAAAAATCTCAATCCCCATAATAATATGAGAAAAGCGATCCCCAATTTTTTTAATGAAAGACAAGCTCCAGGTTTTCTTCTTCATAGTGACCACCCTTTTTTAAGTTCATTCCTTTTACAATCAGTTAAATCTTTATTTTCACTTGAAATCGGTTGTCACAACGCGGACACTTTACTGTATGTGTCCCAACTTTTCTTGGTAATCTCAGTTGTGTTTGACAGTTCGGGCAACGACGATAACGATGGGTACCAATGTCACGAATCCGCTTAAATATTAGTTTTGTTGTTGATTTAATTTTATTAATCACTCGAAGAAAGACTTGATTCTCTGCTTGGCGCTTAACAATATTTCGTGAGAAAACACGATAAAATGTCCATAGAATGAGCACAAGCAATAGAATATCTAAATACAACCTTTGTTCAATTCGACGCAAAAAGATTAAGCCAATAAAGTAAATCACTAAATTAGTTAAATAAATATGATCAATTCCGTAGCGTCCCTGCATAAATATCGCTATTTTCTGCCTAATTTTCCCCAAAAAAGATCCTCCCCTTTCTCTTGAAAGACTAAAAAAGAACCGACTATTTCGTTGTTCTAATTAGCATTGTGATTGAACTAAGCTTATGCATTTTTGCATTGTTTTAGGTCACTTTGTTGGTATTGTTTAGCTAACCGTGTGCCAAATTCAACAAACGACTCCCCTGCGTTTTTCATATAATCAACAATTTGTTGACTTGGTAACAATGAACGGTTCACTAGCTTACTTTCCTCTTGCTTCACAAGCTGAACATATCCGTTTTCACTATCAGAACGATCAATTAAATAAGCAATTTGAGTAAGCTTAGCAAAAATTGCTTTAGCACATACTTCTAAGTCAACCTGATTTTCTTCGTCATCAAGTAACTTCAGGCCTGGTTGACGACCTAGTAAAGAAATTAACTGGTGATTATTATTTGCAATAATTTGTTCTTCTTGACTAAATTGATTGTTCTCCTCAAATAAACAAAAGAGGATAAACAAATGAGTAAAACGCATTTGATCTTTAGTAATCGCCAGTTTAGCAAATGGATCCAGATCAAGGAGGCGCAATTCAAAGTACCGTATTCCTCGGTTTTCAAGGGCATCGAGAAGCGTTTCTCCCGACTTTTGAACTTGTCGGAAACGAATTGGCGCATAAAATTCAGCTTCACTCTGAAGTTCTTTTGTATTTAACTGAATTGGTTTCCCATCTTTTTCAACACCAATTTTTCGATAGCGCTGATTATCAATTGAGAGGACTTCCCTTAAGTCATCAATGTGCTCGCCTAGCTGATTGTATGAAATTTGATACTTATCTTCAATTTCAGTAGAGTAACCAAATCGGCTCGTCCGAAGTGATACTGCGTACTGATCAATCGCCTCTTGGGTGAATTTTTGACGGAACCAATCAGATTGACGGGCTTGCATTTTTTCTGCAAAAACAGATCGATAACTCTGATCAACAACTGGAGATGCACCAAACAAATAGACGAGTAACCATCGGTATTTTAAGACATTCCGACTGATTCTTAAATAAAGTTGATCAATAAACGCCTGCTTCGGAAGTTCTGAATAAAACGTCTGATGCAATCGATCAATTAATCCATCATCAAATGAATAGTTATAATGAATCCCAGAAATCATCTGAATCTTCTTACCATATCTAACAGCTAAACCTTCTCGATAAGTTTCCTTATCTAATCCATCTGCTAAGTGGTCGAATGATGCAATTGGAATGTCCTTCTCATCCGGTAGCTGTGGTGGCATGCTAAATGGCCACATCAATTCTCCATTTATATTTTTATTAGAAAAGTGATAAATTTTGTCTAGTTCATCAATGACATCTTCTATTTTATCTTTCGGTTCAGTAAAAAATTCAAGTTGACTTTCGGCAAAATCAAGTGTGATTGATTGACTTGCTTCCTGACTAGTAAATTTTTTGGGGTTTGGTGTCAATGCAAGTGAGCCATCATGATTGATGCGGTGTGTTTCTCGTTCAATCCCCCATTGTCCTGTCATTAAGTGCTGATAATGCTGATCTTTCCCAAAAAAATCAACCAGCTGATTAAATGTTAATTTCACGTGATCCCAACCTTTTATTTATCTCTATCTCATTCATCTATCTTTGATATAAAAATGATTATTCAGCTAAATAGTAACACACTTTAGTAAATTTCATTCGAATATTGCTTATAATTTTTCAACCCAGTAAACGTTAAAAAAAGCGAGCACCTGCTCACTTTCTTGTTCGTCAAAATTCGTTTGAAAAGATAATTATGATCGATCAAGTTAGCTAATTTGATCGACTTCTTTAATTTTAGCAATTCTCTTTTTAAAAGCAAGGTTTTAACACTAGAACAATTATTTAAGATTAACTTCATGATGCATTAAATATTCACCATAGAAAATGTTCTGATATCTAATTTGCCCATGATGGACAATCTTAAAGCCATTTTTCAAATAAAATTGTACTGCACGAGTATTCTGGTCATTAACGTAAAGTGACAACTTTTCATATCTGCTTAATAGTTTTTTGATCACCGCTGTACCAATGCCTTGCCCTTGATATGCCGGATCAATCACTAAGCTGTGTAAATAATAGCTGTCTTCTGCAAGTGCTATATTTAAAATCTGGGCAACCTTCTGATAGAAACGAATCTTTCTTAAGTAACTTAAACGGCTCATATGTCGCTTTAAAAATTCATAACTTTTTTGGTCAATTTGTCTACTCTTGTCAGTTGGGTAGGTAATTAAAAAGCCGACTAATTTTTCGTGAATAAAGATACCTTGCAAAAAATTATTTCTAATTAACGGTGATTGATTCGCTAACTGAGCTGTAATGATTTTGTTCGCAAAACGTCCATAACCTAATTCATAGCTAATTGGATTGGCCTGATAATACCATTTTACTAGTTGCGGATATTGTCTCGAATCAGAAATTGTCTTAAGTGTGATCATCATTTCCATTCTTAATCGCCTCTTAGTAAGAATTTTACGAACGCTAAAAACTCCGTCGTTTATATCATTCGACAACGGAGTTTAAAATCCTTTATTTTAAATGATGATTCGTTGTTTATTTGACCGATAAAGTTGCCAACTAATGAGCACACTCGTTATCGCTTCTGTTAAGACAAACGATGCCCAAACACCGGTCAGGTCAAAAGAGTTTGCCAAAACAAATGAGAGTGGAACAATTAAAATAACACTACGTAATATTGAAAATCGAAAAGCAAGACCAGATTGATCCATTGCACTTAGACAGGCGATCGCGATAATATTAAAACCAGCAAAAAACATACCAACAAAGTAGATTAGCAATCCTTCTTTGGCAATTTCAGCTAAAATCATGTTATTGTCACGATTGAAAAAGCTAATCAGTTGTTCTGAACTCATACCGATAATCAAGTAGAGTAAAACACTAATTGATAATGACGTGATTAAGCCGTAAATTAAATTCCGATTTAACAATTTTGAATTTCTTAAGCCAAATATATGACTAATAATCGGCTGGATACCTTGAGCAACCCCTGTAAATATGGCAATTGCTATAATCGCAAGATTTGAAATCACACCGTAAGCAGCGACTCCAACGTTACCAGCGATGCCTAAAATCAAGATATTAAAAATAAACATCACAATCCCAGAAGACATTTCTGAAATAAATGAAGAAATACCCAATTTAATGATTGCCCAAAAAGATTTAAGCTTAAGTTTTATTTTGGTTAGTCGTAAGCTGTTTTCCGCTCGTTTGAAGTGGGTACTCATTAACATTAAACCAAAAATCGGCGTACAACTGGTCGCTAGAACTGCCCCAAACATACCCATGTTTAAAGGGAAAATAAAAATGTAATCAAAAATAATATTAATTAAACTTCCCAATAGCATGGCTGTCATCGCAAGTTTTGGGTTTCGGTCATTTCGAATAAAAGCAACCAACAGATTATTAAAAATAAAAAATGGTGAAAAGAGCATAATCACTTTAATATACGTATTTGTCATCGTGAACGTTTCCTGATTGGCACCAACGAGTTTCGTTATTGATTCTGAACCGAAAAGACCTAACAAAATAATGACAAAACTAATTAAGGCACCAAAAAGTAGTGTTTGATTGTATGATTTTGTTGCTTCTTCATGTTTATTTTGCGCTCGAAGGATTGAATACCATGTTGCGCCACCTATTCCGAGCATGAAGCTGAGCCCTTGGACGAGTGAAAAGACGGGTAATGCGAGGTTAAGTGCAGCGATCCCCGTTTCACCGATCCCATTTGCAACGAATAATGTGTCCGCTAATATATAGACAGATGTTCCAATCATCCCAGCGACATTTAAACTAACATATTTTGAATAAGTTTTTAAATCTCCCCTAATCTCCATCCTACATCCTCCAAAAATAATATTATTCCTAAGTTATCTATATGTGAGCACGTTCTCTTCTGAAGACGCTTCAATACGCATAAATAACGACATAAAAAAAGCACTCAACGGTTACCTACACTGGCCTAAAGGTATCCCGTTTGTGCTTTTTTGATTGACTTCACCCGGCGGCGAAATTTGCACGTATTTTTTCTTACTACTATTATAACATAAATGAATATTTTTGCATGAATTACTCCGCTGTTGCTAATGAATCACGCAAATGATCGGTCAGTTGATCAATTTCCACAACTTTTTCATTCAATTCTGTCATTCTCGTATTTTGCTCTTCAATATTAGCAAACACTTCTTCAACTGAAGCACTTAATTGCTCAGAAGTGCTTGATACATGGTTAACTTCATCAACTACTTGAGCAGATGAATTCGTTAACAGACCGACTCGCTCGTTTAATTCAGATGCAGAATTTCGGAGTTCATTAACAAATTGATCAATGGTTTGAAATGCTTGATTTGTTTTTTCTGTTAAGGTTTTACCACGATCAAAAACAGTTTTACTTTGGTTGACTCGGTCAGTAGCCGTTTGTGTTTTATGCTGAATTTTTCCTAGTATATCACTGATTTGCATTGTTGATTCAATCGAATGTTCTGCTAGTTTTCTAACTTCTTGAGCTACAACCGCAAATCCTTGTCCGACTTCACCAGCACGCGCCGCTTCAATCGCTGCATTTAAGGCAAGTAAATTCGTTTGATCGGCTATCTCCGAGATCGTTGCTAACACCTCGCTTACTTGTGCCGTTGCTTCATTAAGCTCAGTCATTTCCACAACAGTTTCAGTCAAGGTTTGATCAACATCAATAATCGTTTGATTTAAATCGCTGACATCCTCAGATCCGCTTGCAACAACTTGACTTGATTCATTTGCATTTTCATTAATAACAGTTGTCTGATCTGAAATATTCGTTATTTCTTCATTCATTGAAACAATCGATTCTGTCATTGCACCCGCACTATTTGCTTGACTCTCAACCCCACTTGATATTTCACGAAAAGTTGAAGCAAGCTCACTTGAGTAATGATTCGTCAATGAAGAATGATCGGTTAATTGTTCATTGAGTTGATCAAGTTGCTCAACAGTATAGCGAACTTGATTGATTAACCGAAGGACTTCATCTTTTGACGCTTCTGACTCCTTAGCTAGGACTTGTGCCTGATTTTGAATCGTTTTGCCAATGATACTTTGATAAATGAGAATAAGCGTCGTCAAAACAAATATAATGTTAAATGCAACTAAGTGTACTGTTGAATAGTTAACAATCACACTTGATCCATACTGAAACATGAATAGGTTGGTAATTAATAAGCCAAAAACTCCAGAAACAAGAACATAAAGATAGCGATGATACAATGTAATAATCGCTAAACTGAAGTAAGTAATTAAATAAGTTGTTAATGAAGGCCTACTTTCCAACATAAAGATTGTCATTAATGCTAAACTAACAATCACAATAAATGGGATCCACTGTGTTAGCTTTCTTAGCTTGTATAAGATAAACAAAATTACAAATGTCCCAACGCCAAAACTTAATCCAATCAGGACTGTTTCAACTGGTAAACCACTTAGCGACAAAATCACACTCGCTAAAATAACAGACAATAAGTACAATAATAATACAAGTCGATTCCTCTCCTGAAAGGTGTATGTACGTTTTTTCATCTCAAAAAAACCTCCCACAAGTAATATACTTTAATTATAGCATTAGTATTTTAATATTGTGGTGAGTTTTTGATAAAAAAGTTGTTTAATCTTGTCGAATTTGTAAACATATTAGTTCAAGTTCGTTCCGTTTTATGCTATGGTAATCGGTAGTATAGAAACTGCTGAGAATCCCTTTTCTCAGCCTGCAATCTTAATCGTTGTTGATGAAAAATGGAGGTAGCAAGATGTACACAAAAGAAGATTTAAAAAATGATTTAAAAAGACTCGGAATTAACCAATATGGTACGTTAAAAGTTCACTCATCTTATAAAAGTATTGGTGAGGTTGATGGTGGACCTGAGACTGTTCTAGATAGTTTATCAGAGTATATGGAGGAAGGCTTACTTGTCCTGCCAGCTCATACTTGGGCACACGTGAATCAGGAAAACCCTGTTTTCCACGTTGATCAATCAAAGACAAATGTAGGAATTTTAACAGAATTGTTTAGAAAACGTGATGGTGTAATTCGTTCGTTGCACCCAACTCATTCTGTAGCTGCTTTAGGTAAAGATGCTAAAGAATTTACCGCTGGTGACGAAAAACTCGATACACCTTGTGCCAGAACATCTCCTTACGGTAAATTGTTAGATCGAAATGCTCAAATTATGCTGATTGGTATTGATTTAATCAAGAATACATTTATTCACGGCATTGAAGAATGGGTGGATATTCCTGGTCGAGTAACCGATTCACATGAACAATTATATAGCGTTGCTTCTGATGGTACGAAAGTGTCAGTCCCTTCACGTAGACACTACGGAAAAACTTGGTCTGACCACTTTTGGAAAGTTGATGACTATTTGCTGAAGCTTGGTGCAATGCACATTGGCAAATTTGGTGATGCAGAAGTACGGATTTGTGATACAGCTAAGATGACAAAAATCATTACAGTTATGCTTGAAATCGATCCTGATTTATTCTCTAATATTGAGCCTCTGACAGAAGAGTTTTCACAAGCATTTGAAGAGAAGTGGAAAGTCAATCAATCATTAATCATGCATAACACACTTTAATTTAAAATAGATGTAGCAGTGTCTTAATTGACTCGACTACATCTATTTTTTATGATCATTTACTCAAATTTAAACCAACTGAAATTAAAATTACTGCCTGGTAAGAAAATAAACATGACTGTTTTCTTGCCTTTGATCCGATCTAACTCAAACTGACGCTCCTCATAATTAGCTGTTTCAGTAAACTCGATAATTTGATTCTCCTGCCCTTCATCATCGATAAAGCGGACATGGATCGTATTTTTATCAATCGGTGAATGTCCACAGACCGTTAGCTTAGAGATTCCTTCTGTACAAAAAATCATTGCCTCGTATGCAAATGAGACATTATTACCAATCCCTTCAACTAAATCATCTTTAAGCGTAAACGAATCACCATAAATATGATCGGCATCTACTGCTAAGTTTTTAGCTAAGCCACGAGCATACGGTGTAAATGAAAACCCTTTAATATGAACTTTTGCTTGCAAGCGGAAATAGATTGACGTTAAGCCTGTCAAACGATTTGACAACCGATAAGTATCTGGTTGATAAACATTCCAACGAGATTCCTTCTGGTAGACTACATCAGCTAGTAATTGACTATCTGCTTCGTCAGGTTTCCCTTGCCAAATTTCAATTGGATATTCTTCATCACTTAAAGCAAAGATTGGAATCGTTATTTCATCTGATCCATCCTTACCAAAATCAATTTGATGATAACCAACTACTGTCTCGCCATCACGGCTTGTTGCCACGCCACGCTCATTACCACTCGTTACTTCACCAACATGATCATCATATAGACCACCAGAAATAAAATCATATGGATCTTTATACGCCTCACCTAAACCATCTACTGTCATATCAAGCTCAGAAATTAATTTTACTTTATCTGTCCCATTTTTCGTTGTCGCTCTCACTCGAAAACGACCATCACCAATAGCTGTTACTTTTGCCGTTGTTCCATTTGATTCAATCGTGGCAATATTTGTTTTCACACCGCTGTCAGTCACAACACCCCATTCAATCTCACGATAAGTCGTGTCTGCTGGAAATAACGTTGCTTTAATCGTCATCTCAGTTAACACTGCTGAAAATGCTTGCCCTGCAGTTGAAGCGAGTTCAATTTTCCGAACAGGTATCTCATCAGATCTTCCTACATTGATTGGTGTCGGCTGATTCATCGCGTAGCTATTTTCTACGTCAGGATTTTGTTGACTAGCAATGGCTGTTAACGTTAATTTAGCCTCTGTTAAATTTTTCGAATTTACCGAAATGTGAATCTCTCCAGACTGATCTGTTGCTTGAATAATTTCCATCAACTTACCACTAAATAATCGACGACTTGTGCCTTTATATTGATCAACATCAGTACTATCGCCATTATCTAAACCTACGAGACGACCAGCTCCAGTTACATCAACATTGATACGATTAGTCGCATTTTTCACTTGATGTCCAGCCTCGTCCTCTGTATTGATCTCAACAAAAATTAAATCTTGACCATCCGCAATTAACTCTTCCTTATCAGCTGATAAAACAATTCTAGTTGCATCTTTAAATGACTGTTGTTGATCTGTCGCAATCACCTGATCGTTTTCATCATAAGCAATCGCTGTCAATTCACCAGGTTCATAAGCTACCTTCCAAGTTGGGACAAGTTCAGTACCTGATTGATGGTTAATTTCCTTTGTTCCTAGTGAACGTCCATTCAGTTTAAGCTCAACCTTTGGTGCATTACTCGCCACTCGAACATCAATCATTTGACCTGGGTTAAAGTCCCAGTACGGAAAGATATGAATCATTGGCGCTATTTTGTAGTCTGTCCAGCTTGCCTGATAAATGTAATACGAGTCTTTAGGAAACGTTGCTGTATCAACCTGACCAAAATAAGAATTTTTTGTGTGATACGGTGTCGGTTCACCAATATAATCAAAGCCCGTCCAAATAAATTGCCCTAATGTGTACGGTGCATCGCGATGCGCGATAATCGATGCCTCATGTGATCGCGCTCCCCAGCTTGTCGCACTATTTCCGAGAGCCGAGCATTGCTCATCATCATCAGCCAAGATCGGTTCTTCCAGTGGAAAGTGATAAATACCTCGACTTTGAACAACTGAGACAGTTTCACTGCCATAGATGACCCAGTCTGGATACTGATCATGATGATCATGATAATATTTATCACCATAGTTGTAACCAACCACTTTAATGATGTCAGCTGCTTTTCTCGTATTTTCCCACGGCAAATAGTTCGACCCAAATGTAACATAAGCATTTTGTTTTGGATCAAATTCTTCAACGTAATCTTTTAGCATTTGGGTCAGCTCTTGACCCCGTTCATCCGCATGGGTATCATAAACTTCATTACCAATTCCCCACATGATTAGACTCGGATGATTCCGATCACGTTTAACCCAGCTTTTCACATCACGATAAGCCCACTCTTTAAAGAAGCGTGCATAATCATGCTCTGTTTTAGGACGTTCCCACATATCAAACGCTTCAGAAACGACTAAAAAGCCAAATTCATCGGCTAAATCCATCAATTCTTTAGCTGGCATATTATGGGCAGTTCGAATCCCGTTGACTCCCATCTGCTTTAAAATCTTAAAGCGCCGTCTTAAAGCAACTGGATTAAAGGCTGCACCTAATGCACCTAAATCATGGTGCTCACAAACACCATTTATTTGTGTTTTTTCATCATTAATGAATAACCCTTTGTTTGGATCTAAGCTCACCGTTCTAAAGCCAACCCGATGACTCACCTCTTCAATGACTTGTCCTGCTTGATTCAATAAAGTTGTTTTTAACTCATATAAGTTGGGGTTTTTTGGACTCCACAGCTTAGGACGCTTCACCGTTAGCCATTGTTGGTTTTTTTGACTTTGACCTACAACAGCTTAACTTTCAGCAATTCTTTGATTTTGATCAAAAAGTTCATGGCTTAATGTGACGGTTTCATCGATCTGCAAATCCGTTTCAACATCAATCTGCCAATCAGCATTTACTTTTTTCGTTGAAATATAAACTCCATCTGATTCAAGATAACTTTGGCCACGTGTCTTTAACCAAACATTACGATAAATCCCTGCACCTGTATACCAGCGACTATTCGGACTTTGATAAACGACTTTTAGCAAAATTTCATTTTCACCAGCAACCAGTTGATTGGTCATGTCGTGTTCAAAAGCAGAATACCCATACTTCCATTCCCCTACAAACTCGCCATTAACATACAATGAAGAATCCATATAAACTCCATCAAATTGGAGGATCACGCTGTCAGCCTCTCGATCAAAATTAACGGTTTTTTTATACCAACCGATACTATTTTCATATAAATCTTCCGTCTGAAAAATTAACCAGTCGTGTGGAACTTCAACAGGTTCAAAATGCAAATCGACTGGTGAATCTTCAGATAAAGCTGACTTTGCAAATGACCATCCTTGATTAAAAAGTGTCCGTCTATTCAATTCAATCTCTCCCTCAAGAAAACCCTTTCATTTGAGTCATATTTTCACACATACGCTACTTTTAGTCATCACACCTTATTCAGCTAACTGGTAAATTGAACTACCCCCACTTATCGCCCTTACGAGTCGATTGAAGTGGGGGATTCCTAAGAACACCAGCCTAATGGCTGATTATTGATTAGGCGATCCCTGTCGCACCGACAGTTAGAAGTCTAATCGCTTCGACTTCAATATTTTCACTTGCGTTAAGATCACGATCATGCTCTGTGTGGCATGATGGGCACTGCCAGTTGCGTAAGGCAAGGTTCTTAACGGCTTGATGTTGATAGTCACAGTTGGAACAGAGTTGACTGGAAGGAAAGTTTTTTGCGATGGATACGACTTGCTTGCCATACCATTTTGCCTTATATTCAAGCATCGTACGGAATTCCGACCAACTGACGTCACTAATCGCTTTTGATAGGCGTTTATTTTTGAGCATATTGGCTACTTGTAAGTCCTCAATACCGATGATGTCGTGGCTCTGAACAATCTCAGTACTGATTTTGTGCAAGTAATCTGTTCTGACGTTCTTAATCTTTTCGTGAATGCGAGCAACTTTAGTACGCTGTTTTTGATAGTTTTTTGCTTCATGAAGGGGTTTCTTATCTTGCTTTGCTTGTTGATAGCGTCTGGAGAGTTTACGTTGTTCTTTTGCTAATTTATTTTCTAGTGTACGTAAAAATCTGGGGTTTTCATACGTTGTCCCATTTGAAAGCATGGCGAACGTATTGATCCCGACATCAATACCTGTCGTTTGCTTTGTTTTAGGAAGTGAATCCACTTCCGTTTCAACAAGGATAGAAATGAAATATTTACCGCTTGGATTGCGTCGAATCGTGGCATTAATGATGCGCCCATCGACCATACGACTTTTAGCGAACTTAACAAGCCCTAACTTTGGTAGTTTGATTTTACTGCCAAAAAGAGCGATATTTCCGTTTGTGTATTTCGTTGTATACGATTGGGTCGGGTTCCTTTTTGATTTAAATCGTGGTGTGCTTGTTTGCTTGTTGAAGAAACGTGAAAAAGCATCAGATAGGTTTTTGACACTTGATTGAACGGCAATACTATCGACTTCTTTCAACCATTCATACTCTTGTTTCAAGGCTGGCAACTGTTTTGAGCAGAGATTGTAAGTTAATCCTTTGCCTGTCTCTTTATAGGTTTCATTCCACATTTCCAAGAAGTGATTGAAAACGAACCGTGAACAACCAAATGTTTTGTTAATTAGCGTTTGTTGTGTCTGATTAGGATAGAGACGGAATTTATAGGCTTTATTGACTAGCATGAACACACCTCGCTCCGGACGAATGTATGTTCTAATTGTATCATAAGAAATATGTTTTGGCTAGCGCCAATCGACATTCATCTCCCACTTACTTACTGAGCTAAGCCCTTCTCGTTCCTTGAAGTGGGAGTCTTCTGTCGAAGTGATGATAAAATGACTCATATAAAAAAACGATAAGAATAACCGCATTATTCTTATCGTTTTAAATTTAATTTAAGTTAAAGTGTTCAATAGCTGCTCGCTCAATTGCCAAACCAGCTTTGTAGCGTTCCATAAATAGTTCGAAGCTTTCGACATCATCTTGTTGTGGAGAAAGTGTCGTTGATTGTTGTTTTGCAAAAACAGTTTCAGTTAAATAATCATCTAATGTTTGGTCTTCAGCTTTATTAATTAGGTAAGAAGCAAGTAGTGCGATCCCCCATGCTCCGCCCTCATCCGCTGTTTCCATCACGGTTACTGGTGTATTTAGCGCAGCCGCCATAATTTGTTGGCCAACTCCTTTTGTTTTAAACAAGCCACCATGACCTAAGATTTCATCTAACTGAACATTTTCTTCTTTCAACAAAATATCCATGCCAATTTTCATCGCACCTAAAGCAGAGAATAAATGCGTACGCATGAAGTTTGGTAAGGTAAACTTACTATTTGAAGAGCGGACAAATAATGGGCGCCCTTCTTCAAATCCAGTGATGTGCTCACCAGATAAGTAGCCGTATGATAGAAGCCCGCCAGTATCTTGATCACCTTTTAAAGCTAGATTGTATAAGGTGCCATAGATCTGATTCATATCTACTTCCATTCCCATTGCCTCTGAATACTCGGCAAATAAACCGACCCATGCATTAAGATCTGACGTACAGTTATTTGAATGTGACATTGCTACTAGACTACCAGTCGGTGTTGTAACTAAATCAATTTCAGGATGCACTTTTGCTAATTCTTTTTCTAAAACGACCATTGCAAAAACGGATGTTCCTGCTGAAACATTCCCTGTTCGTTCAGCAACGCTATTCGTTGCGACCATTCCTGTTCCTGCATCTCCTTCAGGTGGACATAAAGGAATTCCTGCTTCTAATTGGCCCGTTGGATCAAGCAATTTTGCTCCAGCTTCTGTTAGCGATCCTGCTTCTTCGCCTGCGACGAGAACTTTAGCCAATACATCCTCTAACTTCCAAGGCAATTGATTCGGCTCAACTAATTGATTAAATTGATCTATTTTTGTTTGATTAAATGATTTTGTTTCAAGATCAATTGGAAACACACCTGACGCTTCTCCAACACCCAGCACCTTTTCACCTGTTAGTTGCCAGTGTACATAGCCTGCTAGTGTTGTCACATGATTGATTTTAGAAATGTGCTCTTCTTGATTTAAAATTGCTTGATAAAGGTGTGCAATCGTCCATCTTTGTGGAATATTATAATTAAATAATTCAGTTAACGCTTGTGATGATTGTTCAGTAATATTGTTTCGCCACGTACGGAATGGAACTAATAATTGATCATTTTGATCGAACGCCATATAACCGTGCATCATTGCACTAAAGCCAATTGCTCCGACTTTTGTTAGCGTCACATCATATTTATCTTTTACGGTTTGAGCAACTTCTCGATAACTATCCTGTAAGCCTTTCCATATTTCATCAATGCTATAAGTCCACACACCATCGACATGACTATTCTCCCAGCCATGACTACCAACTGCAATTGGGTTATTGTCTTCCCCGATTAAAACTGCTTTAATTCGCGTTGAGCCAAACTCAATTCCTAAAGCTGTTTTTCCCGCTTCAATCGATTGCTTAATTTGTTGAGTCATTAACATTCCTCCTAAAATTCCTTGTTAATCTAGTTTTTAATTATCCGTACAAGTATCATTATTTTGGATTTATGGTCAGTAAAGTAACCATCTAAATCATACCATTAATTGTTTCATTGTCCAAGTTAAATTTATAGATAACAGAAAAATACGAATAAAACCAATGACTCTCTATAATGTTACAACCTATCTAGCTAAAAAATGATGCTTACTTCTTGTTTTTAAAATAGGTTCGTACCAGTTTGGCAAACTCTTATTACTCGCCAAGAAATGACTAAACTTATCTAATGATATATAAAAGAAGGCTTAACGGACATGCGTATTGAATTTAATATACTAATAGGCGAACTCGCTTAAATATATTTATTATAATGAGAGAAGCAACAAAATGTCTCAGCGTAAAAGAAGGATAATTGCTTTGTTTTCTTTAGTCTTAAACATCGTTTTACTCTCTAGATCACTGTCTAAAAACAGAGTAGCTTCGGCCATTCTCACTCAAGAAATTCAAAAAATTGTCCGATGTTCGAGGAAATTACCTCATAGACGTGATGCGATCGGTTGCGCCTACACTCATTAAATTAATTTTTCATAAAAAAACACTTAGCAATGTTAGGCTAAGCGTTTTTATATTGAATTATGCACGTGATGGTTTAAATCGTTTGAGTCTTAATGCATTTGCTAGGACTGAGACAGAGCTCAGGCTCATTGCTGCTCCTGCAATCATTGGACTTAATAAGGGACCACCAAAGATGTGGAAGATGCCCATCGCAAATGGAATACCGAACACGTTGTAAGCAAAAGCCCAGAATAAGTTTTCTTTAATGTTTCGGATTGTTGCTTTACTTAACTCAATTGAACTAGGAACGTCGAGTAAATCACTTTTCATTAAGACGATATCAGCGGATTCAATCGCAACATCTGTACCTGATCCAATCGCGATTCCAATATCAGCTTGAGCAAGTGCCGGCGCATCGTTGATTCCGTCACCAACCATCGCAATCTTTTTACCTTCAGCCTGGAGCTTTTTCACTTCGTTTGCTTTATCTTCAGGTAAAACTTCACTTAAGACGCGATCAATCCCCACTTGTTTCGCAATCGCATCTGCTGTTCGGGCATTATCACCTGTAATCATTGCGACTTCAATCCCCATTTGATGAAGTTTTTCAATTGCTTGGGCACTGTTTTCTTTAACTGTATCGGCAACAGCAATAATTCCCGCTATTTCCTGATCAATTGCAATGTACATCGGTGTCTTTCCTTGACTTGCTAATTGATCGGATTGCTCCGCTAAATTGGCTAATGAAATTTTGCGATCGTTCATTAACTTTTTGTTTCCAGCTAACAACTGTTTGTCATTTATCGTTATCTCGATTCCATGACCAGGAATTGCCGAGAAATTTTCACCATTAATTAACGTTAATTCTCTCGCTTCGGCTTCCCGAACAATTGCTTCTCCTAGTGGATGTTCAGAGCCTTTTTCAGCAGAAGCCGTCAGCAATAATAACTCCTCTTCCAGAATACCATTTGCTGTTAGGATATCTGTAACAACTGGCTTACCTTCTGTAATTGTCCCTGTTTTATCAAATACAACTAGATCAACTTTATGCGTTGTTTCTAAGGCTGCCCCACCTTTAATTAACACACCATGTTCAGCACCTTTACCTGTCCCGACCATTATTGCTGTAGGTGTTGCTAATCCAAGCGCACATGGACAAGCAATGACGAGTACAGAAATTGAAATCGTTAAGGCAAATATGCCTGATTCTCCTGAAAAGTACCAGCCCAATCCGGAGATAATCGCCAGACCAATCACGATTGGGACGAAATAACCAGAAATAATATCAGCCATTTTGGCAATTGGTGCTTTCGAACCTTGAGCGTCTTCAACTAATTGGATGATTTGCGCTAAAGCTGTATCATTACCAACTTTATCTGCTTTATATTTGATCAATCCATTATTGTTAAAACTTCCACCTACCATTGAATCGCCAATGTTTTTCTCAACTGGGATACTCTCTCCTGTTAACATTGACTCATCAACAGATGTTCTTCCTTCAACAATCGTCCCATCAACCGGGATTTTCTCACCAGGTTTAACGATAATTAAATCACCAACAACGACTTGATCAATCCCAACTTCAGTTTCTTCACCATCACGAATCACTGTTGCCGTTTTCGGTGCTAAGTCCATTAGTTTTTCAATCGCTTCAGACGTTTTCCCTTTTGAACGTGATTCTAGGTACTTACCTAAAGTAATTAACGTCAAAATTACAGCCGCAGATTCATAATACAATTGATGGGCATAGCTCGGATCACCATTCCAGACAACAATAGTTGCAGCTAAACTATAAACAAAAGCTGCACTTGTACCTAATGCGATTAATGAGTCCATATTCGGATGGCCTTTAAAGAGGGCTTTAAAACCCCCAGTATAGTAACTCCAGCCCAATATAATGACAGGGATCGTAAGAATTAATTGGATGACTGAGAAATTAATTGAATTTAGATCTGGATCAATAATCGATGGTACTGGTAAACCGACCATCGGCCCCATCGAAATGTAAAATAATGGGATAGTAAAAATGGCAGATAACCAGAAACGACGCCAAATCGATTCCATTTGTTCCGTCTTTTTATCTTTTGATTCACTGTATGAATCAGCAGAACTTCCAAGATCCTCTTTAGCTTGGTAGCCTGCTCGATCAACGGTTGCAATAATATCTTCAGACGAAATACTGACTGCATCATATTCTACACTTAATTTTTCTGTCGCTAAATTCACTTGTGCATGTTTAACTGCATCAAGATTAGCAACTGACTTTTCTACTGTTTGAGCACATGATGCACAGGTCATCCCCTCGATAGAAAATGTTTGTTTTTTGATCGGTTTAACAACTTGGTAACCTGCTCTACTTACAGCCTGTTCAATATCTTCAATCGATAAAACAGACTCATCATAGTCCATCGTCAATTTTTCTGTCGCTAAGTTAATTTGTGCAGACTCGACACCTGGCAACTTACGAGTAACTTTTTCAACCGTCTGAGCACACGATGCACAGGTCATGCCTTCGATTTCAAATGTTTTGTTTTGCATAAGCCTGACTCCTTCCTCTATGATTAAGCTCGTTCCGCTTGATAGCCGGCTTGATCGACTGCTGTTGTTAAATCATCAACTTCTTGAATTGTTTCATCAAATTTAACATTTGCTATTCCTTTTTTAAGATTAACTTTTACACTTTCTACACCTTCAAGTTCAGCCAAAGCTGTTTCGACATGTTTTAAACAGTTATTACACGTCATTCCTGTTACTTTTAATTTAACTTTTTCCATTTGATCTGCTCCTCTATTCAATGATTTTACAGTGACATTGGCCAGGTATACAATTACATGGCACAAGATGAACTGCTTGTTTCCGTTTTTTATTTAAAATTGACTCTATTTTTTCTAGATCAGCAAAACTTAATGTTATCTGACTTAATAAATAGGCGATCATTTCACCTTTTTGGCGATCACAAATGTTATCAAACAATTCATTAAGCATGCTTTTAACAAAGTCAGTCTCACTAACATCAGTGGAGTATAAATATTTATTTCCTGCTTTTTTAGTATTAAGCATTGCTTTTTTAACTAATCGACCGATAAATGTTTTCGTCGTGGCAGGCTTCCAATCTTTCTTCTGTTCTAACACTTCAATGATCTCTTTACTTGTCACTTCTTGATTTGCCCAGACAACACGCATCACTTCCCATTCTGAGTCGGTAATCTTGGTATCTGTTAAGATTGCCATAATCATCCCTCCTTTCTGAATCAAATTCACTTTATGTTTACGCTTGTAATCTATCTGATTAATTTTAGTTTACACTTGTAAACGATAAATGTCAAGTATTAAATTAAAAGTATTTTTATAAGGTTGAACCTGAAACCTTATGATATAATCATTTTTGAGGTGAGGAAAATGAAATTATCAAGTTTAATTAGTAATGGAATGGTGATTCAACGCAACAAACCTTTAACTATTTCAGGTGAAGCAGATGCGAATCAAAAAATCGAAGTCACATTTTTAGGAAAAAAATATATGGACGTTGCTTCAACATCAGGCAAATGGTCTGTAACAATTGACCCAGCAGAACCAGGTGGACCCCATCAACTAAAAATTGTTGGAGATAAGGAAATACATATTGATGACATTTTAATTGGTGATGTCTGGGTTCTTAGTGGTCAATCAAATATGGAACTACCCGTTAATCGCACACTCGATTTATTTGGCGATGAAATGAAAGCGGTTAACCTTCCGGAAATTAGACATTTTAGTGTGCCGCAAATTTATAATTTCCATCAACCGACAGAAACACTTGTTGGTGGTGAATGGAAAAAAGCAACTCCTGAAGATGTTTTGGATTTCAGTGCAATTGGTTATTTCTTTGCAGCTGACATTTACCGCGAGCACAATGTGCCAATTGGTTTAATCGCATCAGCTGTTGGCGGAACACCAATTGAAGCGTGGATGACAGAAGCGACTTTACGTGAATTTGGTGAATATGATGAAATTATTGATCAAAGTAAAGATGATCAATACGTCAAAGATACAATGGCAATGGAAGATAAGCGTGAACAAGACTGGCACCAAACATTGAACAATAACGATCAAGGAATGATTGAAGAATGGTTTAAAGCAGATACTGATACAAATGATTGGCAAACATTCGATGTGCCAAACTCTTGGGAAAGTACAGAACTCGAGTCAATTAAAGGAGCGGTTTGGTTCCAAAAAACGATTGAACTCGCGGATAACTTTACTGACCATGAAACAATGTTGAATCTAGGCACATTAATTGATGGCGATTATGCGTATATCAATGGTAAGCTAGTTGGCCACACTGGCTATAAGTATCCTCCAAGACGTTATCCTGTTCCAAAAGGGATTTTAAAACCTGGTAAAAATACGATTACAGTCAGAATATTCACGACTGAATCTGTCGGTGGCTTTGTCCAAGACATGCCTTACGAACTTGTCACGGATCAAGAGACAATTCCATTGACTGGAGCATGGAAATATAGAGTTGGTGTCATTACTGAAGCACTTAAGCCAAGAACATTTTTCCAGTACTTCCCGAGAGGGCTTTACAATGGGATGATTGCACCAATTTCAAGCTATCCGATGACAGGTGTGCTTTGGTATCAAGGTGAATCCAACGTCGGTAGGCCAGATGGCTACTATGAGCGATTTGAAAAACTTGTTGACGATTGGCGTCAAACTTGGCAGATTGGTGATTTCCCATTCTTGATCGTCCAACTTGCTAATTTAGAAACTGGTGGAGATGACAATGATAGTTATTGGGCGAGACTACGTAATGAACAGCTTAAGTCATTACAAGTGAAAAATACCGCCATGGCTGTTTCATTTGATGTTGGTGAAGCAAATGACCTGCACCCACAAGATAAAAAATCTGTTGGCCAAAGATTAGCAAAATGTGCAAATGCGCTTGTATACAACCAAGACATTGAGTATATGGGGCCACTTTATCAATCCCATCAGATCAATGGAAATACAATTGAAGTTAGTTTTAACCATCTTGGTTCGGGATTAATGGTCAAAGGAGAGCAACTAAATGGTTTTGTGATCGCTGGTTCGGACAATATCTTTGTGCCTGCGGAAGCCAAGATTGAAAATGATCGAGTGCTCATCAGCCATCCAGATGTTGTTGAACCAAAAAATGTTCGCTACGGTTGGTCTGACAACCCAGAACATGCGAATCTCTATAACAAAGAAGATTTACCTGCATCACCATTTACAACTGAATAATCAATTATAAACCTTCGTTTACGTGCATTTAGGCATGTGAGCGAAGGTTTTCTCGAGTTATTTGAAGCAGTCAAAGATGTGTCGTTTAAATTAGAATATGTAGCAACGGCACTTTTTTCGAATTACCAAACCGATTCCTATTAAAATCGAGTAAAAAGAGAGTCTTTAGCAGCTTTTATGTGCGATCGCCCGCAAAGTCAGTTTTTTCGCCCGCAAACTTGAAAATTCGCCCACAATGACTGGGCGTTCGCCCGCAAATCGCAAATTTCGCCCATAACCCATAATTAACCACCCAAAAAGAGACAGCGGAGAAGATTTCCCTGTCTCTTTTCGTTTGATTATAATTCTTCTCCATTTGTTTTAATCACTTGTTTATACCAATCAAATGAAGCCTTTTTCTTTCGTTCAAACGTACCCGATCCGTCGTCGTGTTTGTCGACGTAAATAAAGCCGTACCGTTTAGAGTATTCACCAGTTGAAGCACTGACTAAATCAATACAACCCCAACTTGTGTAGCCCATCACATCGACACCGTCTTCAATTGCATCACCAATTGCTGAAATATGCTCTCGTAAATAATCAATTCGATAATCGTCTTGAATCGTTCCATCTTCTTCGACTTTGTCATAAGCGCCTAAGCCATTTTCAACAACAAACAATGGTACTTGATAGCGGTCATATAATTGTTTCAATGAAATTCGTAAACCAACAGGATCAATCTCCCAACCCCAGTCACTCGCTTCAAGATGTGGATTCTTCACACCTGACAAGATATTTCCTGATGCTGTTTCTACATCCGATTGGTCAACTTTCTCAGTTCGTGACATGTAGTAACTTAAAGCAATATAGTCAACTGGATGCTCTTTAATAAGCTCCAAATCACCATCTTCCATAGCCACTTCAATCTCGTGTTCCTTGAAATATCGATTAATAAAGCTTGGGTATTCGCCACGCACGTGAACATCGGTACAGAAGTAATTAAACAACTGCTCCTTTTCAAGTGCATCCAAAACATTATCTGGATGGCAATCATAAGGATAAACCGGCGTATAAATGATCATACAACCTATTTCAGATTCTGGAATAAGCTCATGACCGATTTTAGTCGCTAAACTACTCGCAACAAATTGATGGTGAAAGCCTTGGAAAACAGCTTGTTCATTAGCTATAGGATCTTCAAGTTTTGAAAAACCTAAACTCATAATCGGCATCACGAACGCACTATTGATTTCATTAAAAGTCATCCAATACTTAACTTTATCTTTGTATGCTGTGAAAATTGCCGTCACGTAACGTTCGAAAAATTTAATCACCTTGCGATTGCGCCAACCGCCATATTCAGTAACAAGATGTAGAGGCATTTCATAATGTGATATCGTCACTACAGGTTCAATATTATACTTGATTAACTCATCAAAAACCCGATGATAAAAATCAATACCCTCTTGATTCGCCTCCTCTTCATCTCCTTTAGGGAAAATTCTCGACCAAGCGATTGATAATCGAAAAGCTTTAAAGCCCATTTCGGCAAATAGCGCAATATCCTCTTTGTATCGATGGTAGAAATCGATCGCCACATGATTCGGATAATCGTATTTTTCAGTATCCGGTTTAAAATCAAAACCAGGTTGTGTTAAAATCTGAATCCGTTGCTTTCCTCCAGGTAAAACATCAGCAATATTCGGGCCTTTTCCACCCTCATTAGTAGCACCCTCTAACTGATTAGCTGCTGTTGCTCCACCCCAAAGAAATTGATCTGGAAATCGTTGTTGATTTGACATCTATTCACGCTCTCCTTTCGTCGGTCTAATATTTAAGTGAAATTACCTTTCTAAATCTAAAATGGGTTCACCGATTGTCGTCTCACCCAATTTAACGGCTTCGACTCTCGTATATTCCTGATCATTTGTTACAACAACTGGTGTGACAGTGCCATAACCAGCACTCTTAATCCCTTCGATATCAAATTCAATTAAAAGTTGTCCTTTTTTTACATTGTTACCTTGACTCACATATGCTTTAAAAAATTCCCCATTAAGTTGGACTGTATCAATTCCAATGTGAACCAGCACTTCGGCACCCTGTTCTGTTTCAATTCCGATCGCATGATTTGTGCCAAACAGTGCGGAAATTTTCCCGTTCACAGGAGATACTAGCTTACCTTCACTCGGAATAATCGCAACCCCTCTTCCCAACGCACCTGAAGCAAAGGCAGTATCTGACGTATCGGCTAAATTGATTACTTCACCAGTTAGCGGTGACTCGATAATCTCACTTTGAATCCCACCTTCACCAACTGATGAAGTGGCTTGATTTGAATCTTGCTCGGTCTTATTAATCCCGCCAAAGAAGTACGTCAATACGAACGCCAGAATAGTAGCGACAACAACAGCTACAACTGAACCGAAGAATGCTGTATTCAAACCTTCTTCTGGATGGACAAAACTTGCCCATTGGAAGATTCCTAAGCCAGCCATATTATGCCCGACTGTTCCAAATATACCAATAATCGCACCACCAATTGCTGATGAGATCAACGTATAAATAAATGGCTTTTTCAGCGGTAACGCAAGCCCATACATTCCTGGCTCAGTCACCCCAAAGATAGATGACAAAATCGCAGGGAAACTAAGTGATTTTATTTTTTCACTCTTTGTTCTAATCCATATCGCGCTAATTGCACCAGCTAGAGCAAATGAGTGAGCGAAGATTAACGCTAAAATTGGATCCCAGCCTTGGCCGGCAAAGTTATTAAGCGCAATTGGAACAAGTCCCCAATGAAGGCCGAACATAACAAACACCAACCACAGACCACCAAGGAAAGCACCTGCAACAATCGGGCTAAGTTCATAGATCCAGATCGTTCCTTGCCCAAGTAATTGACTCGCCCATGTAGCAATTGGTCCGATCACAATAAATGTAACTGGAATAATAATTAACATTGTTAACATTGGTACAACAAATGTTTTAATGACATCTGGAATTACCTTTGCTAACGCATTTTCTAATTTTGATGCAAAATAGTTTGCCACAATAATCGGAATGACTGACATTGCATAGGTCATTAAAATAACTGGAATACCTAAAAACTCCAAATGAACATTTGACTCAAAAAGTGTGCCGGTAAACAATGTATACAATGGTTCGCCTGCTGTAAGCCCACCAAGTGTTGGATCAAGTGCAGGATAAACTAATGCACTGGCAATCACCATTCCAAGAAACGGTGACCCACCAAACTTTTTCATCGACGTGTAGCCAAGGAAGATTGGCAAGAAGTAAAATAGACCATCACCAATTGCATTTAAAATTGCATAAGTTCCATCTGTATCACTTAACCAACCAAGCGCAACAAATAAAGCATTAAAACCTTTAATCATACCTGAAGCAACCAATACAGCTAAGATTGGTTGGAAAATTCCAGAGATAATCGCGATAAACTGATTGAATAAGCTCCCTTTTTCACCTTCATCCTGATCAGTCGAGCTAGCTGATTCGAACCCACCAACCACCGCAACAGCTTTATAAACTTCTGGTACGTGGTTGCCAATGACAACTTGATACTGGCCAGCGCTTTGTCGTACAGTTACTACTTCATCATGATTCATTAAGTATTCTGTGTTTGCTTTTGACTCATCTTTCAACTTGAATCGTAGCCGTGTAATACAATGACCAACACTACTGACGTTTTCTTTCCCACCTACATTTTCAACAATATCTTTGGCCAAATCTTCATACTTCATTTAATAACCTCCTTATCATTTTAATGCAACATATAAAAACCTGAATGATTTTTGAAAAAATAACCACACTCTCAATCAATAAAAAAAATAGGACTCAACTCATACTAATGATAAATAGTATCTTCAAAATTATTCAGGTTATGCTAAAATGGTCGCTGTCTATATTATCTACAAAAAATACGTCTTTAACTAACTAATCTATGATCATCAATAGTTTAATACCCTTTTTCGACAATCGATACTCTCCTTTTTATCATTGCAAAAGTACCCAATAATCATTTAAGAATTGATCTTTAATTGTTAAAACGAGCTGAAAACTGTTGACAGTAAAGTCATTAAACTATACGATAGATTAAGTTTGTTTATAATTACGTATTTGATTGGAGTTACTTATGAAAAACAAATCAATCATTTGCTTGATCATCATTAATTTAGTCGCTTTCCTATTAGTTGCTTTTTGGTTAACCCCATCTAATGGTTACTTATACGACTATCAAGTCATAGCTTGGGTTGAAGGATCATCAACTAAGTTATTAAATCAAATAATGCTAGTCATTTCTTTAGTTGGATCAAGCGAAATCATATTACTAGCAACAATAGTTATCTCAGCTATTTTCTTACTCAAGCGCTATTGGCAACTACTCTATTTCTTTATCATTGTTTCTGTTGGTGGAGTTGCACTTAACTTTTTATTAAAAATATTATTTCAAAAAGAGCGACCAGGTGGAAATGTTAGTTCAATTGAAGTCTTCAATTTTTCATTTGATATTCCGTCTTATAGTTTTCCTAGTGGTCACATGATGAGGGCTACGTTGCTCTTGTTATTTCTTATTTATCTAAGTTATTCTTTTATCAAAAATACTTACCTAAAATGGACAGCTTATCTTACTAGCTTTATCCTAATGATTGGTGTTGCCTTGAGCAGAATATTTTTAGATGCACATTATTTGTCAGATATCATTGGTGCAGTAAGCATTTCAATTGTTTGGTTTTGTCTAATTTTACTTATCTTCAAAAAAAATCATGTATCTCACTATAACTAGTGAAGTACATGATTTTCTTTTTCCAAAATTAATTTATACTAGCGTATCTAGCACTTTATAAAAGGTGCATTAGAGCAGTGGCAATTGAGAAGTAAATAATCAATCCTAACATATCATTAACTGTTGTAATAAATGGCCCTGATGCAATTGCTGGGTCAAACTTTAACTTATTAATCACTAATGGGACAATAAATCCAACAACTGTTGAGACCGTTAGCGTGCATAGAAGTGAAACCCCAACAATTACAGCTAAAATCCAATTGCCATAGATAACAGAAATTAAAGCAGTGATCGATACCATACAAATTAAACCGAGTAAGAATCCCGCTGTTAACTCACGTTTAATCATACGCCAGAATCCACCTTGTTTAATGTTGCCAAGTGCAAGACCACGGACGGCTACCGTTAACGATTGTGTTCCAACATTTCCCGCTGAATCCATAATTAACGGTATGAATACGGAAAGTAAAACGACAGCTTCTAACGTCTCTTCAAAATGACCAATTACACCAGCGGTTAGCATGCCTAAAAACATCAGAGCGACAATCCATGGCGCACGCATTTTAGCCGTCTCATATCCACTCAAGTCTATATCTGTTGAACCTTTTGTTGCTGATAGCTCTTCAAAATCCTCAGTCGCTTCTTCCTCTAGAATATCCATAATATCATCAACTGTAATAATCCCTAATAGATGATTTTCCTTCGAGACAACTGGAACAGCAAGAAAGTCATACTTTTTAATTGTATGCCCTACATCTTCTTGATTCAAATCTTCCTCAACAGAAATAACTTTTTTACTCATAATATTTTCTATTGTTTCTTCTGGGGAGGCAACAATTAAATCACGTAGTGAAACGACACCGACCAATTCTTGATTGACGTTAGTTACATAAAGATAATAAATAATTTCTGCGGTTGGCGCTTCTTCTCGAAGTCTTTCCAGAACATTGGATACCTTTTCTGTTGAAGAAATTCGAATCAATTCTTTCGTCATAATCGATCCGGCTGTTTCTTCGGCATAAGACAGAAGTCGTTTTACATGTCGAGCCTTATCCTTATCCATATTAGCAAGAATTGCATCAGCTCTTTCTGTATTGATCTCCGCTAAAAAGGTCACGACATTATCGGTAAACATGTAATTAAACATTGTTGATGAATACTCTTCAGCTAATTCCAAAAAATATAGCTTTTGTTCTCTAATATCTAAACCAGAAAACACATTTGCAAATTCTTCTGGACTTAAATAGCTATACACTTTTGCCCGAGCATCCTGATTTAAAGAAATAAAAATATCTAACTGATCTGATGGATGTAAGTCTAAAAAAGTATGGCGAAACTCATTAATCTTTTCATTCTTTAAAGTGTCGACAACCATTTTAGAATACTGGTGACGTTTGTGCTTATTTAACTTTTCCAATCTAAACCCTCCTATACTAAGAACCAACCACCTTATCCGTTAGGAGCCGTAAGATGAATCCTAGTAATGTATTTTTTTACGATATACAAACAACAATTACTATTCGAATCGCTCTCTTGATCATTATCCATATTCATCCCACATCCTTCTCTAATTTAAATAAATTTAAGCTTAAAAAAACTAAAAAACACCTCCTACGAAAGAAGGTGTTTTAATCGACATATAATTAAGAAGTGAATACTTTAAAAACAGCTATTAACTAATCACTCTGTTTTTTTATTCATTGAACTTAGAATCTTTGGTTTAAAATAAGTTTCAACTGAAATTAATCTTTATCTAAGCTCAAAATAATCACAACAAAATTAACAAATACCCTTCAATCGTAGAGCTTTAGCACTGTGCGGCATAGAATTTGGAAATTCAGCTACATTAAAAACAACCTTAATTCGATTGTTCCTGTTGACCCATTGGCGTCTTTGGACATTTTTGGGCAGCAGCGTATCTCCGTCACAGGAGCCTGGCCTAACGAAGGTTCTTATTAAATTATTTTTTGACCATCTATCATCATACTCTATTCTAGGCAATAATGCAACTGAATTAAAACAGATTTTTAATTAAACCGCTAAACCGCTATTATCCCCGCCCCCTAACATGTATAATAAAACTAAGTCCTTTTCGAAAAAATTCTATTTTAGGAGGCTGTCGTTTGAAAAAGAAACATCTCTGGCTCATTTTATTTTACTTAGGTTGTGCCGCTATTGGCTTTTTCGGTGCATATTTTGATTTATTCAGTGGCTTGCTTGATCATTTAACCATTGAGAATGCCCTAATCTATCTACTTTTATTTTTAATCAGTTTATTTTTAGTCATTAACATTCATGAATTTGGTCATTTTGTATTTGGTAAATTGCTCGGCTATAAATTATTAATGTACCAAATTGGCTTGTTAAATTTTACGTACGAAAATGGTAAAATGAAATTCTCTTTTAAGAAAACAAAAGGATTCGATGGATTCTGTGCGATGATTCCTCCTAAAGATGCAAGTGCATTCGATAAAAGGAATCTATTATATTATGCAGGTGGTATAGGGTTTAACGTAGCAACAGGAATTCTCGCTCTCGTCGCTCTATCAATTACGGAAAATCCAAGTCTACGAAGTTTCATTTACATTTTCGCCTGGATGAGCATCATCCTCGGCTTATTTAATTTAATCCCATTTAAAACTGCTGGTAATCAATTTTCGGATGGTAAATTTATCATTGGTATACTGAGACAAAACGAACATGTTAGCGCAATGCTGGCACTGCAAAACGTTGTCACTCAATTAGCTGGAGGGATCAGGCCAAAAAAATTAAATTTTGATCATAAAGAGCTTGCTAATTTTGATGACCCTTCACTTTTTCTATTGCAATATTTTCATGCACTTGACCAAGAAAACGACGACAAAGCGAAAGAACTGATCGAAAAATTAATCAGTCGATTAGATGATGTCTCATCAATTGCCTTACCAGGAAATTACTATGAAATTATTACTGCTGGAATCCTATTCAATCAATCTGAATGGATTGAAAAATATTATTCATTGGTTGAAAAGACTTTAAACCATGACCGAGATTTAAATGGTGAACGAGTTAAAGCTTATTACGCCTGGTATACAGGTAATCAGGATCAAGCGAAACAACATATTGAACGAGCAAAAGCTGTTGCGGACAAATTCCCATTACGTGGTCAAGCAGAGATGGAACTAGCCTTACTAGATCGACTAGAGCAAAAAATTAATTCAGATTTAACTCCAGCAGAGCAAAGATTATAAAAGCCTGGGACAAAACTCAGCTAAAATGAAACAGGAATTCATACTGAATTCCTGTTTCATACCACTATCATTGAAATAGATTGATTACTACATTATTAAATTGTTTTTCTTCCGATTAAAATTTCAACATCAAGCGTTACTTCTGTATCATTTTTATTTAGAAATGCAAGCCGATCTATTTCAGATGTATGCCATGTGAGTGGTGTCATCTCAATCAACCACTCCATTGCTTCTAGACTAAGGTTGAGCGTTTCACTGATGACAACCCTCCGATCAATTTGATACTGCTGACTAAATCGATCAACGGTATTATCATTGCGGTAATACCGTTTAGTTGAATCATTATAAAAGTAATGTCGAAGCTCCTTTAAATAACCAGCTCTAGGAATCACTTTAACGACGAGACCACCTGGATTTAAGAGCCGATCAAATTCTGAATAATTAGATGGAGATAAAATATTAAGAATAACATCAAATTGACTATTTCTAAACGGCATTCTTGCTAAATCAGCTACGGTCCAGATTTGATTTGGATAATATTTGGCCGCAGTCGTAATTGCTTCTTTCGAAATATCGATTCCAACTCCTTGAGCATTGAATGTAACCATCTGACTCATATAATCAAGATGCGAACCTTCTCCACAGCCTGAATCGAGCATTAAAATCGGCTCTTTAACTTCCGTAAAAAATTGGTTAAGTATCGCTATTATTTTATTTGTAACTGGTTTAAAAAAACCCGCTTCACTCATCAATTTCTGACGAGACTCAAACAACGTTTTCGTATATTTTGTTGTCACATGACGAGTTAGTAAATTTAAATAACCCTGCTTAGCAAAATCAAATCGATGATGATTCGAACAAACAAGACTATCGTAAGACTCAACAATCATACTTGATTCACAAATAGGACATGAAAAAAGCGTTTCGAACCGTTGAACACGCTTGGCACTGATAACTTTCTTAGTTTCTTTTTGCAAAAAACTCACCTCACAGAAGTTTACTGCTGATCTTGATCTCACGCTCTTATGATCGGTAGTATTTTCATTTATTTTAACACAGAAAAAATCCCGAGTCCTGTTCACTAGACCCGAGATTTTTCTTAATATGATAATTCAACCCGATTACCAGCCGGATCCTCCGTCATGATCCGACCATCTTCTTCGGTAACTTTTGCACCGACTTTTTCTAAATTGGCGATCGTTGCCTGTACTGCTGCGTTGTCGTTATAAATTAATTGATATGATTCCATACCCGCACTGTTTTCTGCTGGCCTAGGAGCACCGACCCCCTGCCAAGTATTAACCGCAATATGGTGATGGTATTTTTCTGTTGATAGAAATAATGCCTGACCACCAAATCGATTGACCACATCAAAACCTAAGCCATTAACATAAAATTGTTCAGCCTTTTTAAGGTCATCAACATATAAATGAATGTGTCCCAGAACTGTATCTTTCGGTAAGCCTTGCCAAGTTTCATCCGCGTTACGATGTGTAAGTAATTCCTGAATATTCACCGGATCAGTCGTCATCGCAACTTCTCCTTTATTCCAGTCCCAAACATTCGGATCACGGTCAACATAAATTTCAATATCATTTCCATCTGGATCTTTAAGATAAAATGCCTCACTAACTAAGTGATCACCAGCACCTGCTTTGACATTATTGTCTGAAAGGTGGATGACAAAATTTGCTAAGTCCTTCTTCTTCGGTAATAATAAGGCAAAATGATAGATACCCGTTGTTCTTGGTTGTTTCGGTTTTACTCCTTCTGGTTGTACAAGTGACAGAAGTGTTGTCTTACCATCTGCTGTTAACTTTGCCGTTCTATCAGTACGTTCTAAAACTTCAAATCCGATAATTTCTTGATAATACTTTAAAGATCTTGCTAAATCCTCAACATTTAATCGTACATGGTTTACATAAGTTGCTGGTTTAACGTGGAAAACCATTTAAATCCCTCCTAATTTTGATTCAGTCATCTAGTTTTAAATTATTTTTATCACTAAGTTACTTTATGTAACCAACTATACTATACAAAATTAATTACGTCAAGTGTTTAAATTAATGTTTGTAATTAGGTTTCTTTATGTGTTATAATTCGATTAAAGAGGTGATTTTTGATGAAACAACCGAATATTTGCCCCAAATTTGAACAAGCAATTTCATTATTAAGTAAGCGATGGACAGGACTAGTCATATATCAATTATTAAATGGAACACAACGCTTCAATGAACTGCAATCAGCCATCGGGGTCAGCGGGAAAGTCTTATCAGATCGATTAAAAGACCTAGAGCAACAAGGAATTGTTCATCGCGAAGTCATTCCTGACACCCCCGTTATTATCCAATATTCATTAACGACTAAGGGACAATCAATGCAATCCATTATTCAATCGATTGAATCCTGGTCACAAGACTGGATTAAACCAGAATAAACATTAACGACATAACCATTTTTAAAAAGCAGTGAGTCACTTTTAATATGTTGAGTGACTCACTGCTTTATTCATTATATTATAGGCTAAATCGACTTTAATAATCGTAAACCATTCAAAATAACAACTAGCGTACTTCCTTCATGAACGATTACACTGAGTGTCATATCAGCTAATCCTAAAAAACTGACGGTAATTAAAAACAGCACAACAGCCATTGAGAAAATAATATTTTGCCAGATGACTCGATTCATCTTCTTTGATTGTTGATGGGATTTAACAAGTTTCGCTAAATCATTCTGCATTAGCACCAAGTCAGATACCTCTACTGCAACGTCAGTCCCAGCTCCCATCGCAATCCCTACATCAGCATTGACCAGTGCTGGGGCATCATTTACTCCGTCTCCAACCATTCCAACGACACCATACGTTTCTTTCTGTTGATCTATAATTGCTGATTTATCCTCTGGCATCACATCAGCGACAATTTGATCAATTCCCAATTCTTTTCCTACGGCATTCCCAGTCATTTCAGAATCCCCTGTAATTAGCGTTGTGTGAATGCCAAGATTCTTAAAGTATTGGATTGCCACTTTAGCTTCTTCATGCGGCACATCCATAAGTCCAATCAACCCTATCACTGTTTCGTTCTCAGCTAGATAGACAACAGTGTTTCCTTGGGCAGCCCAGTCAGTCGTTAATTGGGTCAATTCATTTGCGACATCATTAAATGAAGTTGGTTTTCCGATTCGATAAGTTTTTCCTTGATAGTTTCCTGTTAATCCTGTTCCAATTTGATTTGTTACATCTATTGTTAATTGATTTTTTGCTTCAAACTTTCCTAGTATCGCACGAGCAAGTGGATGATTAGATTCCTTTTCAAGAGCAATGATGATATCAATCATTGCTTGCTGATCAACCGAGTCTAGGAAATGATAATTTGTTACTTCCGGTTTACCTTTCGTTAACGTACCTGTTTTATCAAAAGCAATCGCATCAATATTAGCTAACTGTGATAAGTAAGAGCTTCCTTTTGAAAGAACACCTTTTTTCGCTAAGCTTGAAGTCGTTGATAATGTTGTCGAAACAGTAGCTGCTGCTAAAGCACATGGTGAAGCAGCCACTAACACAACCAGCCCTCTCGAAACACTGTTGATCCATGTCCAGTTAAATAGAAATGGTCCTGCTAAAATCATCAACGGAACAGCTATTAAAACAAGCGTCACATAGTTAGGGATAAACTTTTCAATTTCTGTTGCTACCTTTGTTTGATTGCCTTGATTTTGGTTGACGAGTTTTAGAATACTTGAAAAAACAGTATCCGCTTCAGTTTTTGTCACTTCCATTGTAAATGAACCTGTGCCATTTATTGTACTGCCGAATACGTCATCACCTGTTACTTTTTCTTTCGGGATACTTTCTCCGGTAATTGACGATTCATCAATTGATGTAAACCCAGTTAAAATCTTTCCGTCAATCGGGATTTGATCACCATTTAATACTTGTAGTTTATCACCAATTTTTAATCTGCTTACTTCAACAATTTTTGTATTTCCATCAGATGTAATAAGCCGAGCTGTTGTTGGATTCATTTCCAATAAGTTCGT
Organism: Bacilli bacterium; assembly: GCA_012838505.1. GTDB lineage: Bacteria > Bacillota > Bacilli > Bacillales > Amphibacillaceae > Amphibacillus. Next base: position 48,714 of record DUPD01000082.1, read on the forward strand.
GATTTCTCGCTTACTTCTTCCCTCTGCGTACTCTTCTAAGAAATGAGCACCTGAAAATATCAAGATTAATAAAGAACCTTCCAAAAATTCACCAAGCAAGGATGCTCCAAGTGCGGCTAGCCCCATTAAAATATGTGAATTAGGGGTAAACTTGCCTTTTTCTTTTGTATTTTCAATTGTTTCACTAATACCTTCAAGAACAATCACATGATAACCTGCTGTAATCATTGTCACTACAAAAAGTAAATTTTTTATCACTAGGTAGTCACTGTTCAATAATAGAGCGACCAAAGCTGAAACTAAACCAATAAAATAAAGAATAACCGGCATTTTCCCGTGATTGTGATCATGTGAATGTCCATGACAATGATGGGTATGTTTATCTATTATTGACTCATTGAAATTATCCATCTTGTTCTCTCCTTGGATTTTTAAGATTTCTAAATCGTAATCATTCTTATTCATATGATTGTACATTCATATGAATGTACATTCATTTTATAATATCTATTTATTAGAGTCAAGTGAATTAACCACAAATACTAGGACTTGACCTCAGAGATCTAATGAATAGAGCTAATCATACCCTGTCTCGTTGAAAAAATCGTCATAGGGGGAACGAATAAGAGCTAATCGTCAGTTATCTCACTTAAAATCTCCTTGATACGACAAATCGTTAGGCATTACTCATAAAGATTCTTAGGCATCTGACAAGCACAAAGTCATTCACAACTAACCGAATTTACAATTCCCCAAACAAAAAACTCTTTGCTCTATGGGCAGACCACAAAACAAAGAGTTTAGTTGATTATTCCTCATCTTCTTTAACATGAGCAAAAACTTGCGCGATAATTTCATAAACATGATGGTCGTCCGGGAAGTAAACTACAGATTTACCTTCTCTTCTCGATGATACGAGGCGACTATCTTTTAACGTTTTTAAATGATGCGAGACGTTCGATTGTTCAATACCTGTTTTCTTTACAATCGTCGAAACATTCGACTCTTCTTTTGATAACAAATAGAGAATAGAGAGCTTTGATTCATCTCCTAATAATTTAAAAATAGTCGCTGAACGTTTAATAACTTGCTTATCACTCATGATTATCCTCCATCGATCAAAATTCATTTCATTAAAAATAGTTTATCATATTTTTTAAAATTATCCTAAATGAAAGCAAAACTCAGTCGATAGCTTTTTCACTGATATTTCAACATGATTCAAGCCTTTTATTGTTGAAAAGCTTCGTCAATACTACGACCGTCTCCACCGGTAAATTCAAGCCCTAATATTTTAGCTATCGTCGGAGCAATATCAACCATTTCAAGTTCAGCTAATTGTAAGCCATGATTGACTTTGTCGCCTGAGATGACAAGATTACAATGATAATTATCTTTATCTGGGGAATATCCATGGGTTGCGTGTTTGATCCCTTGTTCTTCCAAATCTTCAACAATCCGATCAGATAGCCCGTCCTCAAAACTATAGCCTTGTTTTGCCTCAACCATATAGCTAATCGATCGATCAACATGAAGTCGATCAAGATCATCCCTCTCATAAAACTGCTCAATCCCATATTGCTGGTCAGGGGCAATTTGTTCAAGAACTTCTAATGCCAATTGTTCAGCTTCATCGTCACCTTTTTTTACATGCAAATAGGCTGATCCACCGGTACTTTGGAAATAGGCACGCCACTCCAACTTACCGTCTTTGTCAAAAATTAAACCTTTCTCTTTCAGGAGGTTATTTAAATAGACTTTATAATTAACATTAAATTGCCCGTGATCACCTAAAACAATAAACGCCGTTTCATCTGCGATTCCAGCTTCTTCGACTGCTTCAATAAGATCACCTAGTCTATGATCCATTCGCTCTATCACTTGCTTAACTTCTTCACTATCCGTACCATACTTATGCTTCGTATCATCCAAATCAATCAAATGTAATAAAAGCAGATTCGGTTTTTTACGCTTAATCGTATCAACAGCACACGCTGTCGAAAAATCATCTAAATAAGGTTGCTCGACCCCCTTGCGAATCCGACCAAACTTCAATTCTAAATTAAGACAGAAAAAAGGACTACCATTTCTTAGTACCTTGAAAGCTTGATTTTCATCATTAACAGCGACAATTTCAGGCAAATTATATGTTAGCGATGAACGTCCCGTGACTGGCCACATGATCCCTGCCGTTTTTAATCCTGCCTGTTTGGCCACATCATAGATTGTCGGAACATTTAAATCAGCTTGATGCCAATGCCATGCTTGATTTTTTGACTCAACAAATGGTTGCAAAGGATTGTTATGAATTACCCCATGCTTATCTGGATAAACACCTGTAACCATCGTCGAATGGATCACATAAGTCATCGTTGGATAAACACTTTTTAACTGAGTACTATACGCACCCTTTGCAATCAATTTAGCTAGATTAGTTAGTCGCTTCGCCTGTTCCCAATTATCCTCTGAAAAAGCATCATAGGAAACAACGATCAGATGTTTCGCAATTCCTTGCATTGTTTGAGTCATCATCAAAACCTCCGTTAATTACTTCTTAAAAATAGTTTAGCACAGTTTGATCTGACTGATGTTGATTCCAGCTAAATTTAAGCAATAAAATGTCGCATCACGCACCTACTCAGCAAAATTAAAAAACCACTCTACCAAAGGACTAACCTTTGTATAGAGTGATGATTCCTTTACTGTTCATCATTTTCAATTTCTATATCATCCGGATCTTCAATCGTTACTATAACTTCATCAATCCGTTTTTCAACGACTTTCTTCACCTCAAAAATAAGCTGATTATAACGGACTGTCAGTTGCTCATCCTCTTGTGGTAAATAGCCAATTTCATTAATCATAAATCCACTAACTGTTTCAAATTCATCAATAGGCAACTCTATCTTCAATGCATCTTGAAGCTCCCATAAACGGAAAGTACCATCTACCCGATATTGATTTGGTGATAGTTGATCGATCTCTTCTTTAAGGTGTCCAGGCTCGATACTTTCACTTGATATTTCGCCAACAATTTCTTCAATAATATCTTCAATTGTAATTAAACCTTCTGTTCCACCATACTCATCGAGAACAATTGCAATGTGAATGTTGTTATTTCGCATATTTTCAAACACAATATCAATCGGTTGCGACTCAAGTACGAAAAATGGTTCCCGAATGAATTCTACCAATGAGAAAGTGCCATCGGTCGGTCGATTAATGTATTCAAATAAATCCTTTACATGTAGGACACCAATAATATTGTCTTTTGATTCCTGATAAACAGGAAATCTTGTGTAACGAAATTTATTAACTTGTTGTATGACTTGTCTAAAATCGAGGTCATATGATAATGCAACAAATTCAGTTCGGTGTGTCATAATATCAGACACAAGTTTGTCATTAAATTCAAAGACATTATCAATCATCGTTTGTTCATTTTTATTAATTGTGCCACTCTCACCACTTATATCGATCATTAACCGAATATCTTCTTCTGTTGTTAATTCAGATTCATCACTCGGATCGACACGAAGTAAACGTAGGACAAGATGAATAGAAAATGTTAAAAACTTAACAATCGGTGAACATATTTTTGCTAATAACGAAATCGGTCCAACTGCAACCTTGGCAATTTCGTCTGCCTTCTTAAGTGCCAATTGTTTTGGAACAAGCTCACCAAAAACTAACGTAAAATAAGACAACACAATCGTAATTACAACAACTGAAATTGTGTTCAATGTTCCTAATGGAATCGGTACACCTAAATCAAACAAAAGTTCTGACAAAGGCCCGGCAAAGAAGTCTGCTGCAAATGCACTTGATAAGAAACCAGCTAACGTAATTCCAATTTGAATCGTACTTAAAAATTGACTTGAATTTGAAATTAGCTGATAGATTTTCAATGCATTTTTATCACCTAATTCTGCTTGTCGTTTAATTTTATTCTCATTCAAGTTAACAAATGCAAGCTCTGAAGCTGCAAAAAAAGCGTTAACAATGATTAGTACAATAAGTGTAATAATCGCAATCGACAAAAGTAAATCCTCCTAGTAAATCTATAATATTTATCATCAATAACAGAAATGACAATTTAATTATACCGCTTTCTATCCTTAATCATCAAGGAATATCCTGTACATTGAAATGAAAGATATTCATATCGCCCTTACGAGTCGATTGAAGTAGGAGTCTGCTGCCGGAAATCAGATAAAAAAGGGACAGCCTCCAATCGGAGCCATCCCTTAATTATATTACAGTTACTCTTATAAAAAATTACTCTTTAATAAAGTGAATTAACTTTCCTTTGAAATCTCCATACATATCTTCAATTAAAATCCCGCCGTTCATCAAGGCTGCGCCCGAGTGAACTGCATTTGTTTCTTGATTGCGGTAATAACTCCCTTTATCAAGTCCCTTGAGTCTAATTCTTCTACTGCGATGATTCGCTCTAGAAAGCACTTGCACATAAGTAACCAAAACTTCATCTTTATCCTTTGAGACATACTCAACACATTCAAATTCAGGGTTTTCAAACACATTACCAATTCGATATAAGTCTCCTTCTCGAATCAGGTCATTGTATTTATGATACATTTCAATCTGCTTAGGAATCATCTCTCTATCTTCTTGTGGAATTTTAGTCACATCTAATTCATAACCAAACGTTCCCGATAGAGCGACTAAACCACGCGTCTCAAACGGTGTTACTCTTCCAACTGTATGGTTTGGAACATCACTAACATGAGCACCAATTGAAGAGACAGGATACACCATCGACGTACCATGCTGAATTTTTAGCCTTTCGATTGCGTCAGTGTCATCTGACGTCCAAATTTGTGGACTATAGTAAAGCATGCCTGGATCAAACCTTGCGCCTCCACCAGAACAGTTTTCAAGTAAAATGTGTGGGAATTCAGTTGTTAATCGATCCATCATGTCGTAGACACCAAGTACATAACGATGCCAAATTTCTCGCTGTTGACTAGCTGTTGAGACTCCCACAGCTAAAGCAATGGGATTCTTGAGTGACTAAGCGTTCGCAGTCCATTTCTGTTTTGAACAGTCCTCAAGATGAGGGTATCTCATTACCCCTCATAGGGCAGAACATATAGTTCC